>JAADEN010000157.1 GCA_013153375.1 Chloroflexota bacterium
GCGGCGAAGCCGAACTCGTAGGGCTGGCCTGCGGGCCGGACGCGCGGGTCGCGGCCGCGGCCGAAGGCGCGCGCGTGGCCGTGGCCGGCCGCGCGGCGCTGCCGCACGCGGCCAGCAGGGCCGCGGTCAGAAGGGCGATGCCCCAAACCGCGCTACGAGGCCATAGCATGAACCGACTCCCTCGTGAGATGCCCCTCCATTATACGCTATCTGCGGCCCGCGCGGCGCTTGTTGGGGCGTATTGGAGAAGCCGCGCCAAAATCGTGAAGCGCCATCGCCGCCGTGGGTGTCGCGGGCCCGCTCACCGTCCTTTTCCCTCTGGTATAATGGCTGTGCCAAAAGGGGATGAATGTCACCTTTGGCGATGGCGAGCATCTAATGGTAACGGGTGGCCGTGGGGCCTTGCCCGTTCGCATCTCAAGCAGGAGGTTGGTCATGACGGTGAACGAGGCTGGTTGGGACCGGGTCATTCGCATCGTTTTGGGCATTGTTTTGTTGGCCCTTTACTTCACGGGCAGCGCCGGCATTCTGGCGCTCATCATCGGCGTCGTCGCGCTGGTGACGGGCCTGATCGGTTACTGCCCGCTGTACAAGGTCATCGGTTTTAGCACCAAGAAGTAAGCGCGTCGTTCGGATGCGGTTGCCTTTTTTGTGCCCTCATCCGCGCCCGGCCCGCACCGGCGCGGATGTTTTTCTGCCCTGCTCGAGAGGCGCTTCCTTGAGGGCGAGGCCCCAGGCCCCCGAGCATCCTATCTTTTGAAATGTGGAGGAGAGTAATCCCATGACGCAACAAGTGCTCAACGACGAAGTACGCAATCAGGTCAAGAGCATCTTCGATTCCGAAATGCGCGAGCCCGTCCAGGTGATCCACTTCACCACCGAGGACAGCGCGTGCATGTACTGCGATGTGACCAAGCAACTGCTCACCGAGGTGGCCGAACTGCACGACAAGATCCACCTGACCGTGTACGACCTGGAGAAGGACGCGGCCAAGGCTCAAGAGTACGGCATCGAGCGCGTGCCGGCCACCATCATCGCTTCGCTGGACGGGGACCAGATCGTGGATCACGGCATCCGCTTCTTCGGCATCCCCGCGGAGTATGAGTTCAGTTCGCTGCTGCACACCATCACCCAGGTGTCCAAGCGGGAGCCGGGCCTGAGCCCGCGCACGCTGGAGTTCCTGAAGAACCTGGAAGACGAGATTCGCTTCCTGGTGTTCGTGACGCCCTCGTGCCCCTACTGCCCCAACATGGTGGTGCTGACCCATCGCATGGCCCTGGCCAGCCCCAAGGTCAAGGCCGCGATGGTGGAGGCCATCGAGTTCCCCGAGTGGGCCGCGGAGTACGGCGTGAGCGGCGTGCCGCACACGGTCATCAATGAGGGCCTGGGTGAGGTCATCGGCGCGGTGCCCGAGGAGCACCTGGTGCACGAGATCGAGCACGCGCTGCTGCACCTGCACGGCGAACCGCACGACCATCATCACTAAGTCGCCGCGCATCGGAGGAGACGAACCATGACCGCCCGTCGCCGTTCGCGCTCGCGGCAGAATCGGGTTTGGGCCGGCGTGGTGGCCGGTCTGGGCCTGATTCTGCTGGCTGCGGCCATCGCGCTGTATGCCCGGCGCATGGACACGCGCTCCAAGGCCGCCGAAGAGGTGCCCGCGGGGCCGGTGCAGAACCCGCCCGCGGTGGTGGACCTGCCCGCGCCCGAGTTGGAGTTGACCACCCTGGACGGCCAGCCCGCTTCGCTGGCCGATTATCGCGGCCAGGTGCTCATCGTCAACCTGTGGGCCACCTGGTGCCCGCCCTGCAAGGCCGAGATGCCCGATTTGCTGGCCTATTACGAGGATCACAAGGACGAAGGGCTGGCGCTGGTGGCCATCAACATCCAGGAGCCCGCGGAGCGGGTGCGGCCCTTCGTCGAGGCCTATGGCCTGACCTTCCCCGTGTGGCTCGACCCCAAGGGCACGAGCACCATGGCCTTCCGCACCCAGGGCCTGCCGTCCACCTTCGTCATCGACCCCGAGGGGCGCATTCGGCTGATTTGGTACGGTCGCACCAGCCGCGAGTTGCTGGAGCAGTATGTGACGCCCATGCTGGGGCAGTAGTCCTCGGGAGGTAAACCCATGACGATGGAAGCCACGGTCACCCTGTTGCGCAAGATGGCCTTCGACGCGGTCTCGGGCAGCGGCCATCATCAGTTGATGGACGCGGAGGCCCGGGTGGGCGGCGAGAACCGCGGCCCGCGGCCCATGGAGTTCATCCTGCGGGGCCTGCTGGGCTGCACCGCGATGGATGTGATCTCCATTCTGCGCAAGAAGCGCCAGACCGTCACCGATTTCGAGGTCAAGGGCTTCGCGGAGCGGGCCGAGCAGCATCCCAAGGTGTTCACCCACATCACCATCGAATATCATGTGGTGGGCAAAGGCGTGGAGGAAAAGGCCGTGCGGCGGTCCATCGAACTCTCCGCGGTGCGGTACTGCCCCGCGCAGGCCATGCTCAAGGATGTGGTGCCCATGCGCCTGCTGTACTACATCTACGAAGACACGCCCGACGGGCCCGAACTGCGCATCCAGGGCGAGTGGACGCCGCCGGAGCAGGCGGTGTGAAGAGCAGGGAGCGGGAAGCGAACAGCGGGGAGCCAAATACGGCTCCCCGCTTCTTGCTCCTTGCTCCCTGCTGTATGGCCGACGAACCGCGTGGCGAGCGAGAGGATTTCGTTGACGCGCCGGCCTCAGCGCGCGGCGCGCAGGAACTTCTCCACCCCTTCCACGGTGAGGCGGGGGCGGTCGAGGCGGGCGTCGTGGAGCACGCCCGCGGCCAAGAGCCGTTGCAGCAGGGCCTTGGCCTCTTTGTTGCTCAGCCCCAGTTGGCGGCGCAGGGCCTTGCGCCAAAAGGCCCGGTCGGGGTGCGACGGCAGTTCCTGGGCCACCGAGGCCACCGCGAAGAACACCCGCGCGGCTTCGGCCACATCCGCGCGCACGGGCATCTTCTGCACCTGGCCGAACATCCGCTCCTGCTGCAGCGAGACGCAGCGCACGCCTTCGGGGCTGTCCCACACATCCACCCGGCCCTGGCCGCTGGCCTGGTCCAGCAGTTGCGCGCCCCGCTCCAGGCCCAGCAGGGCCACCACCAGGTTCACGGGGATGGCCGTGTGCAGGCGGCGGCGCAGCGCGGCCACCAGGTCCACCAGCGCGGCGGCCGGATCCGCGGTTTTCGCGGCCGCGTCCCCGGCCCGCCCGGAGGGTTCCTCCTCCTCAGGTTCGGGCGCGGGCTGGGTCACCAGGAAGTCCAGCACATCGAACTCTTCGAGGATGTTGGCGTCGGTGGACGACGATTGGGTGTCGGCCACCAGGAAGAGCACCTGGAAGCCCTGGTCGCGCAGGGTGCGGCCCAGCGCGGTGAACGCTTCGTCGCCGGAGCCCAAAATGTAGATGTCCGCCGGACGGGTGGCCACATGCCGACCCACCTCGAAGGCCAGGCGCATGTCCGCGAAGTCGCGGATGACCCACTTCTTGCCGTGGGAGCGCTGCACCCGGCGGCGCACCTGCGGGCCCATGAAACTCTGCGCGTCGATGACCGTGGCCACCCGGTTGAGCCCGCCCAGTTGCGGGTTGTAGTGGGTGAAGTTGGCCACCGCGATGAAGTCCTCGGGGGCCAGGGTGCCGTAGCGCTCCTCGATGTAGCGCACCAGCGCGGGGAAGTCCATGCGGGGCGAGTAGCCGTAGGGGTTGCGCGCGCTCGCGGTGCGGCGTTTGAGGGTGGTGTACAGGTTCTCGAAATCCAGAAACAGCGCGACTCGCGGCATGGCGCATCCCCCCGGGGCTCAGGCCGACTCGGCCGGGGAGCCTTGGGCCGTGGCTTCCGCGCGGCCCTCGACCTGGCTCAGCGGGAATTCTCGCTGGCACTGCAGGCATTGCGCGATGCCCTTGCGGGCTTCCACCAGCAGGCCGCCGCACGCGGGGCAGGGCGTGGCCAGGGGCCGCTTCCAGGTGGTGAAGTCGCATTGCGGATAGTTCGCGCAGCCGTAGAACACCCGACCGCGGCGGGTGCGGCGCACCACCAGGTCGCCGCCGCACTTGGGGCACTTGGCGCCCGTCTTCTCCAGCCACGGCTCGGTGTAGCGGCACTTGGGGAAGTTGCTGCAACTGATGAACTTGCCGTAGCGGCCCCAGCGCAGCACCAACTCGCCGCCGCAGCGGGGGCATTTGCGGCCGATGGGCTGCGGGCCCTGCTTGACCGCGGGCATGGCCTCCTCGGCCTTCTTGACCTGCTCAGAGAAGGGGCCGTAGAAGTCCCGCACCACCGAGACCCAGTCCCGCTCGCCGGCCGCGATGCGGTCCAGGTTCTCCTCCATGCGCGCGGTGAACTCCACATCCATGATGTCGGGGAAGTGCTTGACCAGCAGGTCGTTGACCAGTTCGCCGATTTCGGTGGGCACCAGGCGCTTGTTTTCGCGGCGAATGTAGCCCCGCTGTTGCAGGGTGCTCAGGATGGGCGCGTAGGTCGAGGGCCGACCGATGCCCTTTTCCTCCAGGGCCCGAATCAGGGTCGCGTCGGTGTAGCGGGGCGGCGGCTGGGTGAAGTGCTGCTCGGGCTTGACCTCCCGCAGAATCTGGCGCTGGCCCTCGCGCACGCCTTCGGGCAGCCGCCCCTCGCCGTTCTGGGCCGCGTCCTCGTCTTTGGCTTCTTCGTACACCACCAGGAAGCCGGGGAAGCGCAGCCGGGAGCCCGAGGCGCGCAGCAAGTAGCGGTGCTGCGGGCCGCGGCCTTCCACATCCACGGTCAGGGTGTCGTACACCGCGGGGGCCATCTGCGAGGCCACGAAGCGCTTCCAGATCAGGCTGTAGAGGCGGTACTGGTCGCGGCTGAGGTAGGGTTTGACCTTGTCGGGCGTGCGGAACACCGAGGTCGGGCGGATGGCCTCGTGGGCCTCCTGCGCGCGGCGGGCGCGGGTGCGATAGCGGGGCGGTTTGGGAGGCAGGAATTCGGGGCCGTGGCGCTGCGCGATGTAGCGGCGGGCCTCCTCCTGGGCCAGTTTGGACACCGCGGTGGAGTCGGTGCGCATGTAAGTGATGAGGCCCGTCGCGCCGCCTTCGCCCACATCCAGGCCCTCGTACAACTGCTGGGCCACGGCCATGGTCTTCTTGGCCGTGAAGCCCAGTCGCCGGGAGGCCTCCTGCTGCAGCGTGCTGGTGATGAAGGGCGCGGGCGGGCGGCGGCGACGCTGGCCGGGCTTGACCTTGACGGCCACATACTCAGCCTGCTGCATGTCGGCCACGATGGGCCGCACCGCGTCCTCGTTGGGCAGGTCGGGCTCCTGGCCGTCCAAGCGCACCAGTTTGGCCGTGTAGGTGCTGTCCTCGCCTTCGGGCTGGAACACGGCCGCGATGGTCCAGTATTCGCGCGGCTCGAAGGCCCGGATCTCCCGCTCCCGCTCCACCACCAGGCGCAGGGCCACCGACTGCACCCGGCCCGCGGACAGGCGGCTGCGCACCTTGCGCCACAGCATGGGGCTCAGGGTGTAGCCTACCAGCCGGTCCAGCACCCGGCGGGCCTGCTGCGCGTTGACCAGGTTCATGTTGATGTCGCGCGGGTGCGCGAAGGCCTGCTCGATGGCCGGTTTGGTGATCTCGTGGAACTCCACCCGCCGCACCCGCTCGGGGTCCATCTGCGCGGCCTCGACCAGGTGCCAGGCGATGGCCTCGCCCTCCCGGTCGGGGTCGGTGGCGATGTAGATTTCCTCGGCCTTCTGGGCCAGTTCCTTGATCTCCTTCACCACCTTGCGCTTTTCGTTGGGGACCCGATATTTGGGCCGGAAGTCGTTTTCGATGTCCACCGACATTTGCGAGCGCAGCAGGTCCCGCACATGGCCGATGGAGGCTTTGACCGTGTAGCCCTTGCCCAGATAGCGCCCGATGGTGCGGGCCTTGGCCGGGGATTCGACGATGACCAACTTGCCTTTGCGCGCCGTCCGTTTGGCTTTGGACCTGGCCTTGCCGCGGGCCGTGCCCGTGGCCGGCGGCGGGGTCAGGCCCGCGTGCAGGGGCGTGCGGCCGAAGCGGAACAGGGTGCCGCCGCACACGGGGCAGGTGCCCTTGACCGCGGGCCGGCCGTTGGCCGTGAACACGGGCTGGGGGTCTTGGATCACCCGCTTGGTCTTGCAGCGGGTGCAGTAGGCTTCCAGGTGCAGGTCGGACGAAGCGCGCGCGTCGGTTGCCGTCATGGAGGTCTTCTCCTTCATTAATGGCCCGCGTGGGGCGCAGGGCGGGGCGATTATAAACCAAATTTCGGGCCTGTGGGAAGATTTGCCCGGGCCGGGCTGAAGTCAAATGGAGGATAGTACAATATACGCCATGTCCACACCTACCTTGGCCGAACCGACGACGGCAAAACCGGTGTATCGCTTCTGGAGCGCCTTCCTCCTGGGTTTGGTGACCGTGGGGCTGCTGTTCGTGGCCGGCGCGGTGAAGCCGCCGCCCCAAACCGAGGATCGGGTGCGGGTTTTCACGCGGCCCCTCGAATTCGACCACGGGCTGTGGACCTGGGACGCGCTGCGCCTCAAAGCGCGTTACGCCGCGCTGGCGCCCGAGCGTTTCTGGAGCCCGCCGCAGCAGCGCGAGGTGGTGCTGGCCTATCGTGAAGTCGTGCGCGACATCGAGGCCCAAGAGGCCGAGTTGCAGCGCATTTACGGCGATCCGAACCTGACCCCCGAACAGCGCCAAGCCGCGGCCCAGGCGGTGCAGCGCGCCTTGCAGGATCTGTACGCCCGCCGCGACCGCCTGGCTCCCCTGGCCGAGCAGATCATCCAGTCCCAGGTCGCGTCGGTGCTGGACGAGGCCGGGCTGACCCTGGGCCCGCAGCCCCTGCCGCCCGTGCTGTATCATGTCTCCCCGCTGCCGTGGGCGTTGGTGGTCTCCCCGCGCGAGGTCATCCGCCAGGATGCCTTCGTCACCCTGCGCCCCGACCTGACCCTGGACGACCACATCGCGCTGGAGGAGCAGGTGGCCCAGGCCCTGGATGTCTCGACCCTGGTCGTGCCCGTGGGCGGGGTGGGCACCTATCCCACCATGGTGATGCAAACTTCGGATTTGCGCTGGCAAATCGAGGTGGTGGCGCACGAGTGGCTGCACAATTATTTCGACTGGCATCCCCTGGGTTGGAACTACACGCGCGACCCGCAAGTGCGCACCATGAACGAGACTGCGGCCAGCATTGGGGGACAGGAACTTGGGCGGCAGGTGGTGGCGCGTTTCTATCCTGAACTTTTGCCCCCGCCGCCTCCGCCCTCCACCACGGCCGCGGCGTCGGAGGCGCGGCCTGAGCCGCCCGCGTTCGACTTCCAGCGCGAGATGCGCATCACCCGCGAGCGGGTGGACGCGCTGCTGGCCCAGGGCCGCGTCGCGGAGGCCGAGGCGTACATGGAAGCGCGGCGGCGGGTGTTTTGGGAGCACGGCTACCCCATCCGCAAACTCAACCAGGCCTACTTCGCGTTCTACGGCGCGTACGCGGACTCGCCCGCGGGCGGCGCGGCCGGCGAGGATCCCGTCGGCGCGGCCGTGCGCGCGCTGCGGGCCCAGAGCCCCGACATCGGCTCTTTCTTGCGACGCATCGCGTGGATGGGCTCCTTCGCGGATTTGCAAAAGGCGCTGGCCCGGCCGGAGGCGTCCCCATGAACCCCGAGCAACTCTCCCTGCGGCAGCGCTTGAAGATCCTGGCGCTGGTGGTGGTGACGCTGGTGGGCCTGGGCGCGCTGGGCTACCGGGTGTTGGAGCACTACACCTGGACCGAGGCCCTGTACATGACGCTGATCACCCTCTCGACGGTGGGTTTTGGCGAGGTGCGCCCGCTGTCGCCCGCGGGGCGTTGGTTCACCATGGGCTTGATCGTGCTGGGCGTGGGCACGGGCGCGTACGCGTTCGGCGCGTTGACGGAGTACATCGTCAGCGGCGAACTGCAAGGAACGCTGGTGCGGAGGCGACGCATGGCGACTTTGAAGAAGATGCGCAATCACTACATCGTGTGCGGTTGCGGCCGGGTGGGGCTGCAGGTCGCGCTGGAGTTGCAGCGCCTGCGCCTGCCCCTGGTCGTGGTGGACGCGGACGAGGAGGCCCTGGAACGCTGCCGCCAGCACGATTTGCTGTATCTGGAGGGCGAGCCCACCGAGGACGAGATCTTGCACGCGGCCGGAATCGAGCGGGCCCGCGGCCTGGTCGCGGTGCTGGATTCGGACGCGGACAATCTGTTCGTGGTGCTGACCGCGCGCGAGTTGAACCCCGATTTGACCATCGTGGCCCAGGCGGTTTCCGACGGCGCGGCGCAGAAACTGTACCGCGCGGGCGCGGACCGGGTGGTCTCGCCTTATACCATGGCCGGCCACCGCATGGCCGGGCTGCTGGTGCGCCCTTATGTGATCGCTTTTCTGGACGCGACGCTGCGCAGCCCCGACCTGGAACTCTGGCTGGAGGAGATTCGGGTGGCCGAGGATTCGGAGTTGGTGGGCAAGACCCTGGCCGAAGCCGACATCCGCGCCCGCAGCGGTGCGAATGTGTTGGCCATCGCGCGCGGCGACCGCCAGATGGATTGGTCCCCGCAGGTGCGCATTCAGGCCGGCGATGTGCTCATCGTGCTGGGCCGGCGGGAGCAAATCCTGGCCCTGGCGCGCCTGGCCGGCGACGAGCGTTTGGTGCGCCTGCTGGACCAAAGCCGCGGCCCGCGCTGGGCCCGGCGTTTCCCTTTGGACGCCCGCGACTTGTTCGGCCGCGGGTGAGCCGCGCTCACAGCCGACCCAGGCCCCGCAGCACCCGTTCGGGCGTGAGGGGGAAGTCGTAGAACCACACGCCCGTGGCGTTGCGCACCGCGTGGGTCACCGCGGGCGCGACGGGCAGGTAGGGCATCTCGCCCATGCCGCGCGCGCCCCACGGCCCCAGCGGGTCCGCGAACTCCAGCACCAGCGGGCGCAGGCGGTCGGGCACATCCACCGCGGTGGGGATGAGGTAGGTGGACAGCCGGTCCGTGAGCACCCGGCCGCCCTGTTGCACGAAGTGTTCCACGATGGTGTAGCCCAGGGCCTGCACCACGCCGCCTTCGATCTGCCCCTCGACCTGCGCGGGGTTGATGGCCTTGCCCACATCGTTGGCCGAGATGAAGTCCACCACCCGGATGTGGCCGGTCTCGGTGTCCACCTCCAGGGCCACGACCTGGGCCACATAGCCGTACGCGAAGTTGGGCTTGCTGTGGCCGGTCTCGGGGTCGTAGGGCGTGGTGCTGGGCGGGCGGTACACATACTCGCCCACCGCGGGGCGCTCTTCCGCGCGCCACTTCTCCAGCGCGGCGCGGGCCGCGCCCCGAATCGCATTGCCCGACATGAAGGTCAGCCGGGACGCGGACGCGCTGCCCGAGTTCTCGGTGCTGGCCGTGTCCGAGACCACCAGGTCCACCTGCTCGGGGTCCAGCCCCAGGGCCTCCGCGGCCATCTGCCGGATCGCGGTGTGGTGGCCCTGGCCCACCTCCGCGCCCGCGTAGTACAGCACCGCGCGCTCGATTTCGGCCCCGCCGTAGAGTTCGATCTTGGCCCACGAGTTCTCGGGATAGCCGAAGGAGAAGCCCACATTCTTGAAGCCGATGGCCACGCCGAGGCCGCGCTTGATGTGCGGTTCAGGGGGACTTTCCCAGCCGGGCCAGAGCCGGTCCGCGTCCGGGGGCCGCTGCCAGCCCTGGTCGGTCTCGACCCAGCCCGCGGCCCGGGCCGCGGCGGCTAAGGTCTCGGCCATGCTCACGCCCTCGGGCACGGGCGTGCCCACCGACATCAGCGAGCCCTCGCGCAGCACATTGCGCATGCGCAGTTCCACCGGGTCCATGCCCAGGGCCTCGGCCAGATGGTTGACCTGGCTCTCCGCGGCGAAGATGGCCTGGGGCCCGCCGAAGCCCCGGAAGGCCGCGGAGGGCAGGTTGTTGGTGTACACGACGCGCGAATCCACCCACACATTGGGGATTTCGTACGCGCCCGTGCACAACAAAGTGGCGTTGCCCAGCACTTTGGTGCTGGTGTACGCGTACGCGCCGCCGTCCGCGATGATGTCCACCTTGGCGGCGATGATCTTGCCCTCTTTGGTCGCGCCCCACTTGGCCCGGATGATGTACGGGTGCCGTTTGGCGTGGCCGATGATGGACTCTTCCCGGCTCCAGACGATCTTCACGGGCCGGTGGATGCCCTTTTCGGCCAACTTCATCACGGCCAGGGCCAGCACGATTTGCACCGACATGTCCTCCCGGCCGCCGAACGCGCCGCCGATGGCCGGGTAGATCACCCGCACCCGCTCCTTGGGCAGGTTGAGCGCGTGCGCGATCTGCTCCTGGTCTTCGTGGGCCCACTGGCCGGCCACCACCACGGTGATGCGGCCTTCGCTGTCCAGATAGGCCACGCCGGCCTCGGGCTGCAAATACGCGTGCTCCTGGGGCGGCGTGCGGTACTCCCGCTCGACGATGACATCGGCCTGCGCGAACGCGGCGTCCACATCGCCCTTGCGGATGCGGTAGGCGACGATGACATTGGAGTCCTTGTCGGGGTGCAGCCGGGGCGCGTCAGGCGCCAGCGCGGCCTCAGGATCGTCCACCACAGGCAGATCCTCGTACTCCACTTCGATGAGGTCCAGGGCCCGGGCCGCGATGTCCTCGGTCTCCGCGACCACTGCCGCGACCTGGTCGCCGATGAAGCGCACCCGGTCCGCGTAGGGCTTGTTGGAGCCGGGCCCGCACAGCACGGGCTGGTCGGGCATGATGAGCCCGTACTCGTTGTTGGGCACATCCTTGGCCGTGAGCACCAGGTGGACGCCGGGCAGGGCCTCGGCCCGCGAGGTGTCGATCCGCCGGATGCGGGCGTGGGGCCGACCCGCGAACAGAATCTTCATGTGCAGTTGGTCGGGATAGTGGAAGTCGCCGGGGTAAAGGGCTTGGCCGGTGACTTTCTCCCGGGCATCCACCCGGGGATGCGCGCTACCGATGGCTCGAGTCATAGGGGGCCTCCCTGAGAGGGGTCAATCGTCAACGATGTCCATGGGCAGATACGGTGTGCCGCCGAAGAGGCGGTAGGCGATGGCGTAGATCATGCTGAGCGCGATGTAGAGCAGGATGGCGATGCCCACCGCGGCCACCGCGTAGGCGGGCAGATAGGGGTCGTACCAGGGCAGCCAGGGCAGCGGGCGGCGCAGGATGAGATCCGGCGGGACGGTGAACCAGCCCCGCTGTACGCCCTGCTGCACCACGACCATGCCGCCGAAGAACGACACCACGGGAATGAGCAGCGCGAAGAAGCATCCCAGGCCGTACCAGGCCGGGGACAAGCGCCAGCGTTCCCGCAGCGGGGGCGTCTCGTAGCCGTAACTTTCGCGGTAGAAGCCCATGAGGTTGCTCCTCGCTCAGCCGTGGGGATTGGTCCCTGGTACGCGCCGTGCGCCTCAAGCCTGCCCTTCGTGGGGGGCGTCTTCGCCGCGCGCCAGGGCCGCGGCGTGGGCCACCGCGTCGAAGATCTTGTAGTAGCCCGTGCAGCGGCACAGGTTGCCGCTCAGGCCGTGGGCGATGGTCTCGCGGTCGGGGTGCGGATGCTCCTCGATGAGTTTGGCCGCGGCCATGACGAAGCCGGGCGTGCAGTAGCCGCACTGCACCGCGTGGTCGTGCACGAAGGCCTCTTGCACGGGATGCAGGTGCTCGGCCTGCACCAGCCCTTCCACGGTCACGATGTCCGCGCCGTGGGCCCGGGCCGCGGGCACCAGACACGAGAGCACGGCCGCGCCGTCCAGGTGCACGGTGCACGCGCCGCACTCGCCCTCGCCGCAGCCTTCCTTGGTGCCCGTGAGCAGCGCGTGGTCGCGCAGCAGATCCAGCAGGGTCTTGCCCTCCGCGTCGCGGAAGACCATCACCCGGCCGTTGATGCGGGCCACGATCTCGTCAGGGGGATGGCTGGCGGACACGGGCAAAGGCCGCGGCTGGGGCGGGGTTTGGCCCCACAGCAGGGGCGGTCGCGCGGGCACCTCGTGGGACACATCGCCCTGGGCCAGGGCCTGCAGCGCGCGGCGGGTGTACACTTCCACCATGCGGCGGCGGTAGGCCGCGCTGCCGCGGATGTCGTCGATGGGCCGGGCGCTGCGCACGGCCAGCCGCGCCGCCTCCGCGATGACCTCGGGGGTCAGACGCCGACCGCGCAGATAGGCCTCGGCCTCGGTCGCGTGCACGATGGTGGGTGCGACCGCGCCCAGGGTGATGGCCGCGTCCTCCACGGTCTCACCGTCCTCGGCCCAGGTGAGCACCACGGCCACATTGACCACCGCAATGGCCTGGGCCTTGCGCAGCCCCAACTTGCGGAAGGTGCCTCGCTGCCGCGGCCCCAGGGCCGGAATCGCGATGTCCACCAGCATTTCGTTGGGCTGCATGACCGTGCGCCGCACGCCGGTGTAGAACTCGGCCAGGGGCACGGTGCGCTGGCTGTGGGCAGAGCGCAGGGTCACCCGCGCGCCCAGGGCCATGAGGGGCGCGATGGTGTCGTTGGCGGGCGACGCGGTGAGGATGTTGCCCGCGACCGTGGCCCGGTTGCGCAGCGCGGGGGAGCCGACCTCCCACGAAGCGCGCACCAGGGGGAAGGCCCGGTCGCGGAGCAAGTCCGACGCGAGCACTTGATTGTGGGTCACACGCGGACCGATGTGGATCCAGCCCTGATCGTCCAGCGTGATGCGATCCAGGCCCGGGATGCGGGTGATGTCGATCAGGGTGTCCACACCGGGGCGTTGACCGCGCTCCAGTTCCAAGAGCAGGTCGGTGCCCCCGGCGATGATGCGGGCCCGGGGTGCATCGCGATCCAACAGCGTCAGGGCTTCGTCGATGGTGGTGGGGGTGAAATACAAACGCCACATGGGGGAAACCTCCGTCCGGCCATGAAAGAGGCGCGCGTCACGCGCGCGGAACGGGCAAGGGAATTATACCCGCTTCGGCGGGGTGTCGGATGGCAAAGTTGCGGCAATGGCCCGCGCCGTGGCTGCGGGCGCTTCCATGGGGAACATGTGCCCGTGGCCGGGGATGCGCACCAGGCGGGCCGCGGGCCAGGCGCGGCGCAGGCGGCGCAGCACCGCGGGGCGGTAGATCTCCGAATGCTCGCCGTAGAGGATGACCGCGGGGAGGCCCTGGCGGGCCGCGCGGCGAATCCAGGCCCACACATCCACGGGCACCCGGGCGAAGATGGCCGCCTCCCAGGCGGGGTCGTAGGCCAGTTCCACGCCCTCGCGGTCCGGCCGCGGGCGCAGGCCGTGGGCGAGGTAGGCGTCCAGGGCCGCGGGATGCCAGCGGCGGAACAGGGCGCGGCTTTGGTAGC
>JAADEN010000032.1 GCA_013153375.1 Chloroflexota bacterium
CCGCGGCCCGCATGGTTGGTCGCGTCGTGTGCTTCCGCGCGCGGCGGCCAGGGCGGATGCGGCGGTAGAGATGCCCGGCCGCCCGCGGCAGGGCAGCTTTCCAGCCCGGACGGACCGCGCGGCCCTGTTGCGACGCTCTCGCCTACCACTAATTCGCGCTCAAGGCTGGTACAGGCGGAGATTTGCCGGTATAATAGACGGGCTATGCGCCGGGTCGCGGCGCACATTCCTTTGCTCAAGGAGGTTCATCTTGCCCGCAACGGTTATCGCTCGTCCTGACGAAAGCCCTGAAGAACTGCTCAAGCGCTTCCGCAAGCAGGTGGCCAAAGCCGGCATCTTGAGCGCGGTCAAGCGCAAGCGTTGGTACATCTCCAAAAGCGAACTGCGGCGCATCAAGAAGAAGAAGGCCATTCGGCGCTTGCGGCGCAAACTGCGCAAGCGCATGATGCAACAACAGCGGCGCCGTTGATGCGGACCGACGAAAAGGAGGCAGCCCCCTATGGGTGGCGATAAGATTGAAATGGAAGGCACCGTCGTCGAGGCGTTGCCGGATACCCAATTCCGAGTCCGTCTGGACAACGGCCACGAGATCCTGGCGTATCTCTCGGGCCGGATGCGCAAGCACTACATTCGCATCTTGCTGGGCGACCGGGTGAAGGTGGAGATCTCGCCCTACGACCCCACCCGGGGCCGTATCGTGTATCGGTACAAGCGCCGCATGACGCCCACCTAAACATTGGGGGAAGGATGCCCGCGGCGTCGCCTGTGCCGCCAAGGGTGCAAACCTTGTTCGCCGCCTGGGGTTTGGATTTCGCGCCCGCGACCACGCGGGCTTTTGCGCGTTATGTGGCCGAGTTGCACGCCTGGAACCAACGTTTCAACCTCACGGCCTGGCGCACCCCCGAGGACATCTGGCTGCACCTGGTGGCCGACGCGCTGGCCCTGCTGCCCGTGTACGACCTGCCCCCCGGCTCCCGCTGGGCCGATGTGGGCTCGGGCGCGGGCATCCCGGGGGTGCCGCTGCACCTGGCCCGGCCCCACAGCCCCTTCACCCTCATCGAGGCCGCGCAGAAGAAGGCGCGTTTCCTGGAGCACCTGCGCACGGCCCTGCCCGCGCCCGGTCTGACCGTGCTGGCCCGCCGCGCGGAAGAGGTGGGCCGCGACCCCGCGCATCGGGAGGCCTACGACGGCGCGGTCGCGCGCGCGGTCGCGCCTTTGCCCACGCTGTTGGAGTACATGCTGCCCTTGGTGCGGGTGGGCGGCGTGGCCGTGGCCTACAAAGGCCAGCGCGCGGCGCAGGAGGTCGAGGCCGCGGCGCGGGCCCTGGAGGTGTTGGGCGGTCGGGTGCAACGCGTCGTACCCGTGCCCGAACTGCCTTATCCCCGCTATTTGGTCTTCATAGAGAAAACACGCCCCACGCCCCCGGCCTATCCGCGGCGGCCGGGGCGGGCCCAAAAGCGCCCCTTGTAGGCCCGCGGGTCATACCGTCGCCCCGGAGCCCGCGCCAGGCGCGAGCCCCGGGGCGTAAATTCTCAGGCCGGCCGCATCACCCGCAGGTCCACCACTTTCTCGACCAGGGGCTTGACGGCCTCGCGCAGCGCGTCCGCATCCGCGTCGCGGATCTTCATCACGATGTAGCGGTTGCTGGGGTCGTCGCCCTCGAAGGTGCTCAGGGAGATGATGTTGCCGCCCACGCCGGCCACGGCCTGGGCCAGTTTGGCCAGTTCGCCGGGCACATCGGGCACCAGCACCGTCAGCCGCACACCGGGCACGCGCGCGCCCATGAGTTCCAAGAAGACCTTGAACAGATCGCTCTCGGTGATGATGCCGACCACCTTGTCGCCCCGCATCACGGGCAGGCCGCCGATCTTGTTGTCGGCCATGATGCGGGCGGCCTCCTCCAGGCAGGTGTCCTCGTCCACGGTGATGACATCCTTGGTCATCACTTCGCCCACGGTGATCTTGCTGATCAGGTAGTTGATCTCCCACACGCTCAGGCTGGTGGCCGACGAAGGCGAGGCGTTCAAGATGTCCTTCTCGGTGACGATGCCCACCAGGCGGCCGCGCTTGTCCACCACGGGCATGCGGCGGATGCGCTCCCGGCGCATGATGTCCAGCGCGTCCACGATGGAGACATCGGGGGTCACGGTAATCACAGGGTGCGACATGCGATCCTTGACGAACATGGGGGCCTCCTTTCTGAAATGCGAAATGACGACGGGCACGCGGAACTATTCTACCGGATATTCGCATGCTTCTATGATTCATTTTTACTATAGACGCGGCCGGGGGCCGGCGGTAGTGATGAACGGCAGGTTCGGCCCTGGGGGTGGATGGGGAGGACGGCCTTTTCAGGCCGGGCGGACTGCGGCGCGCAAACGCTCCAAGCGGGCCTGGGGCAGGCCGCTCAGCGGATCCAGCGCGGCCAGCGCGCCGCTGGTTTCCAGCACGAAGGACGCGGACACGCTGCCGTAGAGCGCGGCTTCCAGGGGGTCGTAGTTGCGCAGGAAGCCCGCGGTGAACCCGCCCGCGAAGGCCGCGCCCACGCCCGTGGGGTCGTGCACCCGCGCAGGATAGGCCGGCACCCACCAGCGCTGCCGCGCGGCCGCGTCGTACACAGCCGCGCCCTCGGGCCCTCGCTTGAGCACCACGATGTCCGCGCCCCAGGCGGCCAGTTCCTCGGCCATGGCCCACAGGTCGTCGGTCAGCCCGGCGAAGAGTTCCCGGGCCTCCTCCTCCGCGGGCAGGAACGCGGTGGTGTCCAGCAGCAGGCCGCGCAGGTCTTCGCGAAAGGAGGGGTGCATGTAGCCCGGGCCGGGGTCCACCACGATGTGCTGGGGCCCCCGACGGCGCACTTCCGCGGGCATGAGCAGGTGGGTCAGGAAATCGTGGGGCGCGAACACCGCTGCCCGGGCCTCGATGAGCCAGGGCGGCAGATCCGAGGCCCGCAGGGTCAGGGGGCCGGGCTGGGTGCGGGAATCCAGGCCGCTGGGCGGGGGCGCGTAGTCCAGCAGGTCGGGGGGCAGGGTGAGGCCCCGCTGCGCGAACAGGGGCGCGAGCGCGGGCGCGTCGGCCCGCCCCCGCCGGGGATAGGCGTACACCCGCCGGCCCTCCACGGAGGCGTCCACATAGTGCAGGCCCTGGGTGTCCCAACCCGCGGCCCGCAGGCGGGCCAGCCACGCCCGGGGGAAGTCGGGGGCCAGGCGGGCCACCAGGCCCAGGTCCGGCTCCCACAGGGCCGCGCCCACCGCGGCATAAAGACCGGGGCCGCCCGGCACATCCAACACCGGTCGGCCCTGGTAGGGCAGGAGATATTCGCGCCACAAAGGGCCGAAGACCGCGATGACGGGCACGCGACGCTCTCCCTGCGGGCTTACTTCTTGCGCTTCTTGCGTCGTTTCTTGCGGCTGCGGCCGCTCCCCGCGGCGGCCAGGGCGGGCTCTCGGGCGGGCTTCGTCTTGGCCTTCTTGCCTTTCTTGCCCTTCTTGCCGTCGCCAGCCCCGGCCGGGGCCTTGCGGGTCACGCCGCCGCCCGACGGCGCGGCGTGCATCTGCGGCAGGTTCAGGGTCAGCCCCGCGATCTTGGCCTCGCCCGTGGTCTGGATGCGGCCCTCTTGGGTGCGGTAGTGGAACATGCGGTCAATGGCCCGGGAGCGGATGCGCCGCAGCAGGCGGTCGTACAACTCGAAGGCCTTGCGCTTGTACTGCACCAGGGGGTCGCGCTGCGCGTAGGCCTCCAGGCCGATGGAGGTGCGCAGAGCCTCCATCTCGGTCAGGTACTCGGCCCACTCGCTGTTGAAGATGTGCAACAGCAAGAAGCGGTAGTTCTCGGTCTGCACGATGCGGCCCATCTCGTGGGCGATGGCGGGCCACAGTTCCCGGGGCACCTGGCCCAAAGGCGTGTCGGCCCAGCGGGCGTACACCTTCGGCCCCAGGGCCCGCCGCAGGCCGGCCTGGGCTTTCTCTTGCAGTTGGCTCATGGCCGTGCCTTGCAGGCGGTAGAACTCCTCCCAGCCCACGGCCCACTCCAGCACCCGGCGGGCTTGCTCCAAATGGGCGAGGACGGCCTCCGCGGTGGCAGGGTCCGCGGGGTCCAGGTCCTGGGCCACCAGGTGGATGAAGGTCAGGCGGCGGACCAAATGCTCGCGCAACTGGTGCTTGGCGTCGAAGGCTTTGCGGCGGGTGACCTCCAGTTCGGCCAGGATCCGCAGCACGGTCTGGCCCAGGGGCTCCCGCCACGGCCCCGGCGGGAACGCGTCCTGGACCTCCGCGGGCGGCGCGGCCGCCGGGTCCGCGGGCCAGTGGCGCTCCACCAGCGCGGGCAGGTCGCGGCGCACGCCCTCGAGGATGCGGCGCTCCCGCTGGGCCAGGAAGTCCTGCACCTGCTGCTCCACGGTCTGGACGATGGCGTCCGCGTCCTGGTGCCAGTCCACGCGGATGGTCAGGTCGCGGCTGCCCACGATGCGCTGCAGGCTGAGTTCCAGGCGCTTGGTGTAGAGGTTGTGCAGCGCGGTCTCGATCTGGCGGCGCAGGGGCTCGCGCAGCGCGTCGGGTTCGTCGAGCAGTTGCCGCGCGGCTTCGGGGCTGACGGTCACGGGCAGGCGCAGGATGGTCTGCAGTTCCACCTGAATCTGCCGCGGGGTGGGCCGCTCGTCGCTCAAGGCCAGCCCTTCGAGGAAGATGTCCAGGTTGTCCAGCCGCTCCTCGATCTCGTCGTGCAGGCGGGGCGGCATGTCGCGCACCAGGTCCTGGGCGGCCTGAGACAGCACCGCGTGCTCCAGGCGCACGGCCTGCCGGGCCCGCTCCTCCAGGGCGGATTGGAGCGCGTCGCGGCCGGAACGGGCCGCGGCCAGAAGATCGTCCAACAACCGGGCGTGGGTGAAGTTGGGGAAGCGCCAGCCTTGCAGATCCACCGGGGGCTGGATGGTCTCCAGGTAGGCCAGCAGTTGCCAGGGGTCCTGTTCCTCTTCCACGGCCCGCTGCAGGCGCTCGGTCACCTCTTCTTGCAGCAGGCGGGCCATGTCTTCGCTCAGGTCGTCCTTGCGCAGGATGCGGTTGCGCTGGTCGTAAATCTTCTGCCGCTGGATGTTGAGCACATCGTCGTATTCCAGGATGTGCTTGCGGCGGTCGAAGTTGTAGCCCTCGACCCGGGTTTGGGCCTGCTCGATGACCTTGTTGACGATGGGGTGCTCCAGGGGGTACAGGTCGTCCACCTGGAAGCGGCGCATGATGCCGTCCAGTTGGTCGCCGCCGAACAGGCGCACCAGTTCGTCTTGCAGCGAGAGGAAGAAGCGGGACGAGCCCGGGTCGCCCTGTCGCCCGGCCCGGCCGCGCAACTGATTGTCAATGCGGCGGGATTCGTGGCGCACCGAGCCGATGACATGCAGACCGCCCAGTTCCCGCACCCGGTGCATGTTCTCGATGTAGTCCATGAAGGTGAGGACATCGTCCTCGTAGATGCCGTATTCGGTGGCAGGGACCTCCCGCAGGGCCTCGTAGCGCTCGTCCATGCGCAGGTTGTACGGGTCGGGATGCCCGGCCCGGGCCAGCACCCGGTTGACGCTGCTGATGACTTCCTCGGGCAGTTCGCCGCCCAGTTTGATGTCCACACCGCGGCCGGCCATGTTGGTGGCGATGGTCACCGCGCCGAATTCGCCGGCCCGGGCGATGATCTGGCCCTCTTCCGCGTGACGCCGCGCGTTGAGCACCGCGTGGGGCACGCCCTGGCGCAGGGCTTCCACCAGCCGATCCCGGGCGTAGTCCCAGCGGGCCCGCTCCGAGGGCGTGGGCAGCAGCAGGTCGCGCAGGCGCTCCAGGTTCTCGGGGGCTTCGGGCCGCAGGTTGACGCCCAGTTGGCGGGCCAGTTTGCGGATTTCGTGCTCGGGCACCCGCTCCAGGGGCTGGTAGAGGGGCACCAGTTCGGGGTACATGCGGCCCTCTTCCCGGCCCTCCTGGCGCAGGAACGCGTCGCGCACCAGCATGATCTGGATCAGTTTGCGCAGCGGCCCCTGGCCCAGCCGCGCGCCCAGGCGCTCCGAGAGTTCCACCGAGGTGGTACCCACCAGCACGGGCCGGCCCTGGATGTGGTAGCGCAGAATCTCCCACACCACGGCCCGGAATTTGGCTTCCTCGGTGCGGTAGATGACATCGGGGTAGTCCTTGCGCTTCCAGAATACGGGCTTGTGCTCGGGGTCGGCGCGGCGGGCGTAGTAGGTGTACTTGTAGCCCTCCTCGTCCACGGCCTCCAGCGCGATGTAGGGCGCGTCGGGGCCCGTGGCCTGGTACTCCAGGTTGGTGGGCAGCGCGAGCACATCCAGGTTGTAGATGGTGCCGAACTCCTCGGCCTCGGTGACCACCGTGCCGCTCATGCCCGCCAGTTTCTCGTACATGCGGAAGAAGTTTTGCAGCGTGATGGTGGCGTAGGTCATGTTCTCGGGCTGGACCTGCACGCCTTCCTTGGCCTCGATGGCCTGGTGCAGGCCGTGGGACCACCGCCGGCCGGGCATGAGCCGGCCCGTGTTCTCGTCCACGATGATGACCTTGCCGGCCTGGACGATGTAGTCTTTGTTGCGCTTGTACAGGAACTGGGCTTGCAGGGCCTGCTCCAGGTAGCCCCACAATTGCTCCTGCCGCGGGGTGAGGTCCTCGGGGCGGCTGGGGTCGCGCAGCGGCTCGCCCAGGGCCTCCTCGACCTTGGCCTCGCCCGACGGGGTGAGCACCACCGAGCGGTCCTTCTCGTTGATGTCCACATCCTCGTCCGCGCGCAGGCGCTTGACCACCTGCGCGATGCGGTAATACTCGCCCACATCCTCGCTGGCCGGGCCCGAGATGATGAGGGGCGTGCGGGCCTCGTCGATGAGCACATTGTCCACTTCGTCGATGATGACATAGTGGTGCCCGCGCTGGACCTGGTCCTCGGGCTTGTAGGCCATGTTGTCGCGCAGATAGTCAAAGCCGAACTCCTGGCTGGTGCCGTAGGTGATGTCCGCATTGTAGGCCTCTTTGCGGGGCACCATGCGCAGTTGGTCCTGGTCCTCCTGGGGCGAGCGGCGCTCCAGGTCCACGAGGAAGGCTTTTTTGCCGTGCTCGGTGCGGGCGGCCATTTGCAGCACGCCCACGCTCAGGCCCAGCAGGTCGTAGATGGGGGCCATCCAGCGCGCGTCGCGGCGGGCCAGGTAGTCGTTGACCGTGGCCAGGTGCACGCCTTTGCCCACGGGCACGCCGTCCAGGGGGCGGAACTCCCAGCGGTCGGGGTCGTCGCCCCATTTGGCCCTGGCCTTCGCGACCCACTCGGGGTTGAGGGTGAGCGCGTTGAGGTACAGGGGCAGGGTGGCGACCAGGGTCTTGCCCTCGCCCGTCTTCATCTCCACGGCCTTGCCCTGGTGCAGGTTCGCGCCGCCGATGAGTTGCACATCGTAGTGCCGCAGGCCGATGGTGCGCTTGCTGGCCTCGCGCACCGCGGCGAAGGCCTCGGGCAGGATGTCGTCCAGGGTCTCGCCCTTGGCCAGGCGGCGGCGGAACTCGTCGGTCTTGGCCCGCAGTTGCTCGTCCGACAGGGCTTCGTATTCAGGCTCCAGCGCGTTGATGGTTTCGACCAGGGGCCGGTAGGCTTTGATGACCTTTTCGACAGGATCGCCGGAAATCAGTTTCAGAAACTTCTTGAGCATGGCCGTTCAGGTCCGTCCAACAGGGATTGCAGGGATAAAGAAAAAGCGGGGCCGTGGCCCACGGTTATTGTACCATCCCGGACAAGGGTAAGCCGCCGCGGGCGGCGGGGTATAATCGGCAGCAGTCGAGCCTTTCGTTTCCGGGAGAAGATCATGCAGCGCATCCGTCAGTTGTATCTGTTGGGTCAATCGCTGTGGTACGACTACATTGACCGCAGCCTGTTGTTTTCGGGCCGTTTGGCCGACCTGGTGGCCGCGGGCGTAGTGCACGGGGTGACCTCCAACCCGGCCATCTTTCGGCGGGCCATGAGCGAGAGCGCGGCCTACGCGGACGAGCGGGCCCAGTTGGCCGCCCGGGGCCTCGACCCGGAGGCCATCTACGAGCACCTGGCCGTGGCCGACATCCAGGCCGCGTGCGATGTGCTCTTGCCCCTGTACGAGCGCACCCACGGCCAGGACGGTTTCGTCAGCCTGGAGGTGAGCCCGCACCTGGCTTACGACGCGTCCGGCACCGTGGCCGCGGCCCAACGCCTGTGGGATTGGGTCGCCCGGCCCAACCTGATGATCAAGATCCCGGGCACCGCGGCCGGTCTGGAGGCCATCACCGAGGCCCTGGCCCGGGGCATCTCGGTCAATGTCACTTTGTTGTTTTCCGTCGTCCGCTATCGTCAAGTTGTCGAGGCCTATCTCCGCGCCCTGGAGCGCCGGGCGGCCCAGGGCCTGGAGGTGCACTCGGTGGCTTCGGTGGCCTCGTTCTTCGTCTCCCGGGTCGATACCAAAGTGGATCAGGCTCTGGAGGCCCTGATCGCGGCGGGCGGCCCGCGGGCTCAGGCGGCCCGGGAACTGCGCGGCACCATCGCCATCGCCAACGCCCGCCAAGCCTATCAAGTGTTCAAGGACATGTTCTCGGGCCCGCGCTTCGCGGCTTTGGCCGCCCGGGGCGCTCGGGTGCAGCGCCCCCTGTGGGCCTCGACCAGCACCAAGAACCCGGCCTATCCCGACACGCTGTATGTGGATGCGCTCATCGGGCCGCGCACGGTGAACACGGTGCCGCCCCAGACCTGGGACGCGTTCGCGGACCACGGCACCCCGCGTTTGACCATCGAGGCCGACATCGAAGGCGACGCGGCCCGCCTGCGACGCCTGGCCGAGTTGGGCATTGACCTGGACGCCATCACCGCGACCTTGGAGGAGGAGGGCGTGCGCGCGTTCGTCGAAGCCTACGACGCGCTCCTGCAGGCTTTGGCCTCGTGAACCCGTCCGACGCGCGACGCCCGTGATGGGTGCCCTAAACTGCGCGGGCGCGGCGATTTTCCGCCGCGCCCGCGTCGTCTTTCGCCCTCCAAGGCGGTTGCGTCTCAGTCCAGCGGGCCCGCGTAGCCCTGGAGTTGCTCGCCGGGCGCGGGGTTCATGGCCTCGGCGGCCTCCAGCAGCAGCAGCCCCGCGGTGGTGATGGCGTTGCGGCCCAGGAAACCGGCCACGCGCGCGGCCTTGAGCGCGTCGTCGAAGGCCTCGCGGCTCAGACCGCTGCGCTTCCAGGCTTCCTGGATGTTGCGCGGCAGCACCCGCACTTTGCGTTCCTTGACATACAGGGTGCCCACTTCGCGCAGCGCGGCCAGCACCCGCAGGATGATGGGGTTCACCGGGTTGCCGAAGCCCTCGGGCACCCCGGCCAGGGCCTGGTCCATGAGTTCGCCCGCGGGCGTCTCCACCACATTGCCGTCGGGCAGGATCTCGATGAGGTGCCGGGCCTCCAACTTCTCCAGGGCCCAGCGAATGCGCTCGGGATCCTCGCCTTTGGCTTCCAACTGCTTGTAGATTTCGCCCTCGGTCATGCCCCGCGCCGGGATGAGGTGGAAGACCTCCATCTCGAAGCGGGTCAGGTGGGGCTTGCGCACCAGGGTCTCGGCCAGGTGCGCGTACATCCAGCCGCTCTTGGTAGGCTCCGCGGTGCCCACCAGGCCCGCGTCGTGGGCCTGCTGCCACCACTCCAGCGCGGGCGCGGAGAACATCTTGCGGGTCATGGTGATGGCCTTGACCGCGGTGGAAGGGATGTCGCGGCGGCGTTCCGCGTGGTCGGCCAGCACCTGCCGCCCGATGTCGGTCAGGCGGAAGACCTCCCGGCCCGCGTCGTCCTCTTCGCTGGCCAGCAGGTTGAAGGACTCCAGGCTGTACAGGGTCTCGCGCAGCGCGAAGTTGTCGTCGTACCAGCGGGCCAGGTCCTTGGCCTCCGCGAACTGCTGCGCGATGGCCTGGAACTTCTTGGGCATCTCCTTGATGCGCCGGCCGTAGCGTTCCAGCAGGGCTTTGTACTCCTTCACCTTGCGGTCGATCATCTCCCGGCGCAGGCGGCCAAAGGTGGGGATGTCGTCCTTGTTGCCCGACTGCGCGTAGCGGTTCCACAGCGCGTCGATGGTTTGCAGCACCTCGACTTCCTCGGCCTCCACGGCCAGGGTCCAGACCTCGGCGCGCGGGCCGTCCCACCACAGGCGCAGGGCTTCCAGCGCCCATTCGCCCGCGGGCAGCAGTTCTCCCGCCGCATCGACATAAGCCAGGGCCTGCAGGCGCGCCAGGGCCGCCTCGGAGATGGGTTCCCCATCCGCGTGCTGGGCCAGCGCCCACAGCAGGTCTTCGGAGAGCACCGTGCCCGTGCCGAAGCCGCCCGTCTCCAGGGCGCGCTTGACGGCCTGGCCCAGCGCGGTGAACGCGAACGCGTCGGAGATGGGCACGCTGTAGGCGATGAGCCGCATGGCTTCCAGCAGGTGCTCTTCGTGGGAGCCGGTGGGCAGGCGGTCCGAGGGCGCGGGGCCCACGGGCACCTTGCGGATGAACTCGGCCAGGGTCTCGTCGATGAGCAAGCGGGGATGGGCGTGGGTGTAGATGTCCAGCACGGCCCGGCCCGCGTCGCTGAGGATGACATATTCGGCCTTCTTGGCCCGATCCCAGACGCGCATGGCCAGCCCCCGGTCGAGCAGGGCCTGCTCGGCCTTGGGGCCGACCCGCTCCGCGCGGGCCGCGGCGTCGAGCATGGCGATGACCTCGCTGCCCAGCCAGCGCCAGTCGTCGGGCCAGGTCTCGGGCGCGCCCAGGCCGCGGGCCTCGCGCACCACCAGGTCGCCGCCGACCTCGTCCTCGGCTTCCGCGTAGGCCGCGGGCCCCTGCGCGTACAGATCCCGCAGCACCTGGGCCAGGGCCGCGCCCGAGTAGGTGGGCACCCAGCGCACGGGCGTCTGCTGGCGCACCAGGCCGGCCCGCTCCAGTTCGTGCAACACGGGGGTTTGCTCGGGGGAAATCTCGGTGTAGGGCAAGCGGCTGTCTTGATCTTTGAGCAGACGCTCCAACATTACGGCGTGCTCTTTGCGCACGATCATGGGTTCACCTCCAGGTCGGACGACTTCCCGCGCTCAGTCCAGCGCGGCCAAGAGTTTGTCCACCCGCTCCGCGATGTCCACATCGAACAGGTGGATGGTGGGCAAGAGCCAGGTCACGATGTAGCGGTCGTCGCCGTCCTTGTTCTTGCCGAAATAGACCAGCGTGAAGCGCCCCACCCGGGTGCGCTTGCGCAGCAGGTCGTGGGCCTCGCGCAGCGCGCGGCGCATCTTGTGGGGCAGGTCTTCGAACGCGTACGCGCGGCCGTGCTCGCCCCGCTTCTGGATGAACTCGGTGGTCAGACCGCTGGAGTGGAAGGCTTCGAGCAGTTTGCCGAAGCCGCGCTTCTTGAAGTAGGCCAGCAGAAGTTCCGCGGCCGGCAGGCTGAAGAGCAGCACCTCGTCGCCGTGCGCGGCCCGGTAGTAGGCCCGAATCACGCCCCGGCGGTCCTCCAGACCCACCCGGATGAGCAGACGCGCGCCCCGGGGCAGGGCCTTCCACACCTCGCGCACCTCGAAGGTCTCGCCGTGCTCTTCGTACACATCGCCCGCGGCCCGATGCTCTTCCTCACGAGCCACGAAGACGGTCTGCTGCCCGCCCCGCAGCCCGGCCAACAAATCGAATCCCCAGGCTTTGAGGCTGCGCAGTTTGACCTCCATCTCCGCGGGAATCTCCTCCCATGTTTCGCGCACAAAGGTGTTCAACGCCCGCTGATGGCGGCGTTGCAGTTCTTCGGCACTCAACTTGCGCTTTTTGCGCGCCATAAGTTCACCTCCTTACGATGACGCTTGCACGGTGGCCGGGCGCGCGCCCGACCCCTCTTTTTACCATGAGTTGCGAAACCCAGAAATTCATAGAAAGGATATCAGATTTTTGTAAGAACCGCAGCCCTGACAGGTGTTGTATAATGAAAGGCCCTTTCGGCCAGGAGTCAGCCCATGAGCGAATTGCCGTTGCATCCTTTGCCGCCCGAATTTCAGTTTTTCTTCGACGACCCCAACGACCCCAAACGCCCGCCCGACGAGGTGGAAGTGCGCGAACTGCGGGCCGAGGTGTTGGAGCATCGCCGGGTGCGGGTGTATCTGGTGCTCTCGCCTTACGAGCAGCGCCCGCACATCGAGTTGGACATCCTCAACGCGGCCGACGAAGTGGTGGGGCATCTGAGCATCGTCGAACCCGTGAACCCGCGCCTGGACTTCGTGCTCTACCTGCGCGAAGAAGCGCCCCAGGGCCGCTATCGGGTGGTGGCCTCGGTGCAGTACCCGCCGCCCGACTTCAAATTCCGCCTGCCCGAGGGCGACGAGCCCGTGGAACTCACCCTGCCCGAAATGCGGGAGGTGGCGCGCGCGGAAACCGCATTCTCCATCGGAGCGTAGGGTGCCCCACCTGGTCTTGCCGCCCCTGTTCGTGGATCGGATGCAGGCCTTCCTGGGCCCCGAGGAGTTCGCGGCCTATCAGGCCGCGCTGGCCCAGCCGCCCCAGGTCGGCGTGCGGGTCAACACCCTCAAGATCGGGGTGGACGAGTTTCGGGCCCGCGCGCCCTTCGCGTTGGAGCCGGTGCCCTGGTGCCCCGCGGGCTTTCGGGTGACCGACGGCGCGCGGCCCGGCAAGCATCCCTACCACGCGGCCGGGCTGTACTATGTGCAGGATCCCAGCGCGATGGCCCCGGCCGAGATTCTGGCCCCCCAGCCCGGCGAGCGGGTGCTGGACCTGGCCGCCGCGCCCGGGGGCAAGACCACCCACCTGGCCGCGCTCATGCAGGGCCAGGGCCTGCTGGTGGCCAACGATGTGCAGCCCAAGCGGGTGCACGAGATGACCAACAACCTGGACCGCTGGGGCGCGACCCACATCGTGGTCACCCAGGAGAGCCCCTCCCGGCTGGCCCGCCGCTGGCCCGGCTTCTTCGACCGGGTGCTGCTGGATGCGCCCTGCTCGGGCGAGGGCATGTTCCGCAAGGACCCCGCGGCCCGGCGCATCTGGAGCCCCAAGCACATCCAGCGCTGCGCGCGGCTGCAAAGCGCCCTGTTGCGCGACGCGGCCCGCCTGGTGCGGCCCGGCGGTTACCTGCTCTACAGCACCTGCACGTTCGCGCCCGAGGAGAACGAGGGCGTGCTGGCCCGCTTCCTGGCCGAGCAACCGGCCTTCACGGTGGAACCCATCCCCTTGCGGCCGGGGTTCGACCGCGGGCGTCCCGAGTGGCTGCGCCCGCCCGGCCCTCCCGCGCTGCGCGGCGCGGTGCGCCTGTGGCCGCACAAAGTCGCGGGGGAAGGCCACTTCGTGGCCCTGCTGCGCAAGGCCGAGGCCGCCGCGCCT
>JAADEN010000070.1 GCA_013153375.1 Chloroflexota bacterium
GGCGCTTCGGCGGACGGGCCAAAGTGCTGCTCTCGTGGCAGGGCGAGCCTCTGGTGCGTCGGACCGCTCGCGCCGCGCTGGAGGCCGGGTTGCACCCCGTGGCCGTGGTCGTGGGCGCGCACCGCGCCGCGGTGCAGGCCGCGGTGGACGACCTGCCCGTGGTCGTGGTGCCCAATCCCGCCTGGGCCGAGGGCCTGGCGAGTTCGGTGCGGGCCGCGGTGCAGGCCGCGGCTTCGTGGCGTCCCCGGCCGGCCGCGCTGACCTTCTTCCCCGCGGATCACCCGTATCTCCCGCCCACCTTGGCCCACGCGCTGACCGAGGCCCACGCGGCCACGCTGGCGCCCATCGTCGCGCCCCTGGTCATGGAGCGGCAGCGGGGCCAGCCCGTGCTCTTCGACCGGGTCACCTTCGCGGACCTGGCCGCGCTGCAGGGCGATGTGGGCGGCCGCGCGCTCATGCGTCGCTACCCCGTGCACGGCGTGCCCTGGCTCGACGAAGCCGTGCTCTACGATGTGGACACCCCCGCGGACTGGGCCCGTTGGCAGTGGGAGGAGGGCCGAACATGAGGCGGTATCTGGCCCGCGTGCTGGGCGTCGTGACCCGCTTCGTGGTGGGCTTCTTCCCCGTGGTGGCGGCCTTGTTCTTGTTCCTCATCGAGCCGTGGGCCGCCAAAGCCTATCTGGGCGTGCTGGCCCTGGCCGTGGTGGTGGCGCTCCTGCTCTTTTGGTTCGCGCGCCGAGACGCGGCCCTGCGGCAGGCCATCGGCTTGGGCTTCATGCTCCTGATGTGGGGGCTGAGTTGCGGCATCTTCGTGGCCGCGCTGTTGTCGGATGTCTCGCTGTCCCAGTTGTGGCGCCCCGCCGCGGCCGACGCCACACGCGTAGCCGCGGCGAGCACCGCGGCCGTGGAGACGCCTCCCGTACAGCGGCGCTTGTGGCGCGAGGCCGCGCCCGACTGGATGGGCTACGGCGGGCGCTGGCCCACTTTCGGCCCGCTGGGCGGCGCGTATCCCGTGTTGGACTTCCTGCCGGGCGGGCAATATGTCTGGCGTCTGACCCGGCCTTATCAGGCCCTGGTGGTGGTCGCGCCGTGGGGCGCGCCTCAGCCCGATGTGTTCCTGCGGGCGGCCGCGCGCTGGGGCGGCCCTTCGGACGAAGGGGTGTGGGGCGTGGTTTGCCGTTATCAGGGCTCGGAGCGGTTCTACGCCTTCACCTGGCGCGGGGACGGCTGGGCCGCGATCTGGAAACACTCACCCGAGGGCATCTGGGCTTTGGCGCCCTGGCGTCCCGTTGCCACGCCGCCGGCCCTGGGCACGCCCCAACCCTGGGCCTCGCCCACGCCGCAGGCCACGCCGACGCCGGGCCTGCCGTGGCGTCGCGGCCAGGGTTCGTTGAGCGCGATGTGTCAGGGTTCGCACTTGCGTCTGTATGTGGACGGGCTTCTGGTGGCCGAGGCCGAGGACGAGGCTTACCGGGGTGGACGGGTTGGGCTGTGGGCCGTGGCTCCTGCGGTCGCGCCCTGGGAAGTGCAGTGGCAAGATTTCGATGTCTATGAGTTGTTCTCCCCCTGATACCCGCGCCTCACTGCGTATAGCCATCGTGCAGAGGTGAGGCGTCTGAGGACGCGAGGCGCTCCCACACCCGCGGGGCCAGCCAGTCGGGGTGGACATAGGCCGGATACACGGGCAGGCGCTCCACCAGTTGGTAGCCCGCGGCCTCGGTCACCGCGCGCAGTTCGTCCAGTTTGGGCCACGGCGCTTCGGGGTTGATGTGGTCCTGGGTCACGGGCGAGACGCCGCCCCAGTCGTTGGCCCCGGCCAGAAGGTACAGTCCGTACACCTCGGGCGCCAGGTTGGGCGGGGCTTGCAGGTTCATCTCCGGCCCCAGGATGAGCCGGGCCACGGCCAGGGCGCGCAGCATGTCCCACACCGTGGGTTCGGGGTGGTGCGCCATGCGGGTGCCCGGCTTGGCCCGAAAGTTCTGTACGATGACCTCCTGGATGTGCCCGTAGCGGCGGTGCAGATCCGCGATGGCGAAGAGGGTGTCCACCCGCTCTTCGGGCGTCTCGCCGATGCCGATGAGTAGGCCCGTGGTGAAGGGGATGCGCAGGCGACCCGCGTCTTCCATCATGCGCAGCCGCGCCTGGGGGTGCTTGTCGGGACATCCAAAGTGGGGCCCGCCGGGTTGCAACAGGCGCTCGCTCACCGATTCGAGCATCAGGCCCATGCTGGCGCTGACCTCCCGCAGTTGGGCCAGTTCGTCGTAGGTCAGCACGCCGGGGTTCAGATGCGGCAGCAGGCCGGTCTCGTCGAGCACCCGTCCGGCCATGGCGTGCAGATAGGCCGTGGTGGACGGGTAGCCCAGGCGCTGGAGCGCGTCTCGGGCCGCGCGGTGGGTCCATTCGGGCTTGTCGCCCAGGCTGAACAGGGCCTCGCGGCAGCCGTGGGCCGCGCCCGTCCGGGCCAGGGCCAGCACCTCGTCGGGCGTGAGGTAGCGGGCCGCAGGGTCGCCGGGGGCCTTGACGAACGCGCAGTACCCGCAGTGATCCCGGCACAGGTTGGTCAGGGGGATGAACACATTGCGGGAAAAGGAGACCGTGCGGCCGTGGCTCTGGGCGCTCCACTCGGCCGCCAGGGCCATCAGGTCGGCCAACGCGGGGCCCTGGGCGTGGATGAGCGCGTAGGCTTCGGCGCGGGTGACGCGACCGCGGCGGGCCACGCGGCGCAGGAGCGCGGCGAGGGAGGCGGGGGACTTCATAGCGGCCTCGGGGGTTGTTGGGCGATGATTTCCACTTGGCGCGCGGCCTGGGCGAGGCCGTTAGCCGCGCGCAGGGTCTGGCCCAGCGCGGCCGCGCGGGCGCGCATGGCCTCGTCGTGCAGGGCGCGATCCAACGCCTGGGCCAGGGCCTGAGCCGTGAGTTTGCGCCGCGGGATGGGCTGCG
Organism: Chloroflexota bacterium; assembly: GCA_013153375.1. Taxonomy (GTDB): domain Bacteria; phylum Chloroflexota; class Anaerolineae; order Anaerolineales; family DRMV01; genus JAADEN01. The sequence goes on from JAADEN010000070.1 coordinate 2,941, forward strand.
GGCCCACGCCTAACGCGGCCACCCGGCGGCCCCAAAAGGGTTGATCCATCAGATAAGGCACGACCACCGCGGGCACGCCCGCGTGCAACCCCGCGGCCGTGGTGCCCGAGCCGCCGTGATGCACCACCGCGGCGCAGCGGGGGAACAGCCAGGTGTGCGGCACTTCGTCCACGACCAGGATGTCCTTGGGCCGCGCGCCCCGGCCCAGGCGGGCCCATCCCCCCAGCAAGATGCCCCGCCGCCCGACCAGGCGCAGGGCCTCGATGATTTGCCGGGTCAGGCCCTCGGGGTCGGGGTCCACCATGCTGCCGAAGCCCACATACACGGGCGGCGGGCCGGCCTCGAGAAAGGCTTGCAGTTCGGGGGAAGGGCTCCAATCCGCGGGCGGCGGCAACAGCCAGTAGCCCGTGAGGTGCACATCGGGCCCCCACTCGGGCGGCCGGGGCACGACCTGCTCGGGAAAGGCGTAGAGCATGGGCCGGGGGAAGGGATCGGCCCGGAGGAAGTCCCGCCAGGGGCGCGGCGGCAGCCCCAACACCTGGGTGCGAAAGCGGTTGACATAGGGCCGGGCCAGCCAGCCCAGCACGCCGTTGATCCAGGCGTAGGTGCCGCGGTTGTAGAGGCGTTCGCCGGGCCAGCCGCGCGGCCAGGCCGGGGCCAGCGGATGCGCGAAGGCCGCGGTGGGGGTCAAAGGCTGCACCGCCGCGGTGGTGAAGGGTACGCCCCGCTGCACCGCGATGTCGGCCGCGACCATGGCCAGCGGCGAGAGCACGACCATGTCCACGTTTTGGGCTTCGGCGTGAATGAGGGGGAAGATGAGATCCGCGGTGCGTTTTCCGCTGCGCGCCAGTTCCAGCAATTGGCGGGCGGCATTGCGGTGTCCCACCTGCACCAGCGAGGCCATGTGGTGCTGCACATCCGCGTCGAAGGTCGCGACCCGCAGGCCGTAGGTCTGGGCCAGGGCCTGAAACAGACGATCCGTGACCAGGGTGACGGTGTGCCCGCGCTGGATCAGCGCCCATCCCAGGGCGACGAAAGGTTGGACATCGCCTCGACTACCCAATGCGGCGATGAGGACATGCATGAAGAGGGCTCCTACGGCGCTGAAATGCGCACCTGATGATACCACGACCCGCGGCGTCCTTGGTGGTATAATGTTCCCCAGCGCTGATCGCGTGGTTGCACTTTCGCCCGAGGAGGCTTTTCATGATCCGCACCATGTTGACCGTCGCGTACATCCTCGTGCTTCTGGTCGTTTTGGCCATCGCGTGGGTGATTTATACTGTGTTTCGTCAGGAAAAGGACGCCAGCCGGATTCCGATTTTGTCCGACATCCAGGGCAAGAAGTGGGACGCGTACAAGCATCATCACGGCCACGGCGCGGCCCAGGCGGAGGCCGGGGTCGCCGCGCCCGCGGCGGAGGCCCCCGCGGGGGAGGACGATCTGAAGCGCATCGAGGGCATTGGCCCGGTGATGGAGCGGGTGCTCAACGAGGCCGGCATCACCACTTTCGCGGATTTGGCCGCCCGCACGCCCGCCGAACTGCGGGCCATCCTGGACGCCGCGGGCGTGCGCCGCATCACCAACCCCGAGACCTGGCCCGAGCAGGCCAAGTTGGCCGCGGAAGGCCGCTGGGAGGAACTGGCCGCGCTGCAGAGCACCCTCAAGGGCGGCCGTCGCATGATGTGAGCCCGCCGCGGGCTCCTGGGTCCGGCGGACGCGTGCGGGGCGCGCCGTGCGGCTCCTGGGCGCCTCGCGCCCTGCCTTGGAGTCGGCTCCGGCCAGGGTGAAAGGCCCGGCCGCGGCGGGAGGCCGTTCTGGTCGGCGCGCAACCGCTACGATTTCTTGACAAAGCCGCGGGCCGTGCAGTAGAATGGGGGCACTTCCGTCATTGGGAGCGCAACCTTGATGGGACGATGGTTTGTGGGCTACGGTGAAGATGGGTACTACGGCGGCCCGAAGGGGCGGCTGTTGGCCTTGCGTTGCGCGTAGCCCGCTGAGAACAAGGGAGCCGATATGCGAGGCCGACGGGGCCTCGCATTTTCTTTTCCGTTCGGGAGTCGCTCATGCCTGTGCGCGGTATTCGCGGCGCCAATAGCGTCGCGGCCAACACCCGAGAGAGCATCCTGGCCGCCACGCGCGACCTGCTGCGCGCCATATGCCAGGCCAACCCTGGCCTGCGCCCTGACGACATGGTCAGCATCTTCTTCACCCTGACGCCCGACCTGAACGCGGTCTATCCTGCGTATGCGGCCCGGCAACTGGGTTGGCTGCAGGTGCCCTTGCTCTCCGCGCAAGAGATCCCCGTGCCGGACGCGCTGCCTCGGGTGGTGCGGGTGCTCATCCATTGGAACACCGCGCGGCCCGCGTCCGCGATCCGGCATGTCTATCTGGGGGAAGCCGCTCGTTTGCGGCCCGACCTGGCCCGCGGCGGCCCTCTTCCGCCCAACGAAACGGCCATTTCGCCCTGCCAGGAGGTTCAGCCATGATGATTGTGATGCGTCACGACGCTCGGCCCCAGGATGTGGAGCGGGTTCTGGAGCGGGTGCGCGCCTTGGGCTTCACTCCCCATCTGTCGCAGGGGCACGAGCGCGTGGTCATCGGTGTCATCGGCGAGGCCCGGCGTGCGGATCCCGGCGCGTTCGTCCATCTGCCCGGCGTGGCCCGGGTGGTGCCCATCTCGCGGCCCTACAAGTTGAGTTCGCGCGAGTTCCACCCTGACAACAGCGTCGTCCAGGTGGGCCCGGCGGGTTTCGGCGGCGAGGACATCGTCATCATCGCGGGGCCGTGCTCGGTGGAGAGCCGCAGCCAGATGCTGGAGATCGCGCACGCGGTCAAGGAGGCCGGCGCGCACATGCTGCGGGGCGGCGCGTTCAAGCCCCGCACCTCGCCTTACTCCTTCCAGGGCCTGGGCGAAGAGGGCCTGCGCTACCTGGCCGAAGCCCGGGAGGCCACCGGCCTGCCCGTGGTCACCGAGGTCATGGCCGTGGATCAGGTGGATCTGGTCGCCCAGTACACCGACATGTTCCAGATCGGCGCGCGCAACATGCAGAACTTCGCCCTGCTCAAAGCCGTGGGCAAGCGGCAGGTGCCCGTGCTGCTCAAGCGCGGCATGAGCGCCACTTTGAGCGAATTCCTCCTGGCTGCGGAGTACATCCTGGTGGCCGGCAATTCCCAGGTGGTGCTGTGCGAGCGGGGCATTCGCACCTTCGAGCCCAGCACCCGCAACACCACCGACATCAACGCGGTGCCCGTGCTCAAGGCCAGCACCCACTTGCCGGTGATCGTGGATCCCAGCCACAGCACGGGCCACTGGGCCTATGTCACGCCCGTGGCCCGGGCCGCCATCGCCGCGGGCGCGGACGGGCTCATCATCGAAGTGCACCCCCGGCCCGAGGAGGCCCTGTCCGACGGCGCGCAATCCCTCAAGCCCGAGCGCTTCGCGCAATTGGTGCGCGAAGTGCGGGCCATTGCGGAACTGGTGCGTCCGCGCACGGCCAGCCTGGTTCCCGGAGGCAATCACGGCTCCGCGCCGGGGGTCTGATTTTCGGCGTGGGCCTGCCGCGCGCGGGCGTACACGGCCTCCAATTGCGCGGTGGCCCGGGCCCAGGAGTGGTGTCGTTCGACCCAGGCGCGCGCGGCCCGGGCCAGACGCGGGCCCAAAGTCGGATCCTGCAACACCCGCACCACCTGCGCGGCCAGCCCGGCCGCGTCCTCGGCCACCAGCAGATGCTCCTCGGGCCGCGCGGCGATGCCCCCCAGCGCGTGGGGCGTAGCCACCACGGGCGCGCCCGCGGCCATGGCCTCCAAGACCTTGTTCTGGATGCCCGTGCCCGAACGCATGGGCGCGACCGCGACCTGGGCCCGGTGCAGATAGTCCCGAACTCGGGGCACGAAGCCCGTGACCTCCACGCCGGGCTGCTGGGCCAGGCTGCGCACCCGGGGCGTGGGGTCCGCGCCCACGATGACGAAGCGGGCCTGGGGCACGGCCTGCCGCACCCGGGGGAAGACCTGGGTGGCGAAGAAGACCGCGGCCTCCTCGTTGGGGAAGTAGCCCATGCGGCCGGTGAACACGATGAGGCCGGGCTCCCGTGGGCCGGCGTAGAAGGGGAACGCGTCCATGTCCACGCCGTTGGGGATGACATGCAGGGTGGGGAAGTCGCCGATGGCCGCGCGATCCGCGGCCGAGGTGATGACCTGCTGCGTATAGGCATTGACGAGGGAGCGCTCGTAGCGGGCCATGCGGCGGGCCTCCAGGCGGAAGAACACGCCGCGGGGCCAGGGCTCCTGGGCCGCGCGGCGGGCCATGTTCAGCGAGAGCGCGTCGATGAAGTCCAGCACCCGGGGCAGGCGCCGCGGCAGCACCTGGGCCACGGGGCCCAGGCGGGCCAACTGCACATGCACCAGGTCGTAGGACTCACGCGCGGCCAAATCCCGCACCGTGCGCAGCAGGTCAGGCGCGGCGAACAGCAGGGTTTGCAGCGGCCACGAATGGAAGGGATAGCGCAGCGCGGCCAGGGCCCACCACCGCCGCGGGACGGGCACGGGCACCCAGGTCTCGGCCAGGGCCGCGTTGGCCGCGTGGGCCGCGGGCGTCAGGGGCCGGGTCACGGGCGCGACCAGGGTGACGCGGTGCCGCGGGGCCAGATGCCGCAAGAAGTGGTAGGCCCGCAGGCGGTCGCCCTGGATGGGCGGATAGGGGGGACGCGAAGCGACGAAGAGAATGCGCATGAGAGGGAGAGTTGTCAGTCGGTAGTCGGTAGTCGTCAGTCGTCAGGGGTCAGGGGTCAGCCGCCCCTCTTGACAAAGGGCCCCGGTCGGCGATACAATACCAGCGCCAGCGGGCGTCGCCAAGTGGTAAGGCAGTGGCTTCCCAAGCCACCATTCGCGGGTTCGAATCCCGTCGCCCGCTCACGCCCGGGGCCGCAAACGCGGCCCCGTCGTCGTTTCGGACATCCTCAGCCGAACAGGCCGCCCAACTGCACGGGCTCGCTGGCCTTGTCCAGCGCGGCCACTTCGTCCGGGCTCAGGCGCCAGCCCAGCGCGCCCAGGTTGCCGCGCACCTGTGCGGCGTTCTTCGCGCCCGGGATGGGCACCGCGCCCTTGACCATCACCCAGTTCAGGGCCACCTGCGCGGGCGTCTTGCCGCCGTGCCCCTGGCCGATCTCCTCCATCAGCCGCAGCAGCGGTTGCAGCCGCTCCAGATACGCGGACGGGAAGCGCCGCCCGCGGGGCCCCCGAGGCGGGTTCTCGGGCGTGTACTTGCCCGTCAGCATCCCCATGGCCAGGGGGCTGTAGGCCAGGATGGTGATGCCCTGCTCCTGCGCGTAGGCCAGCAGGCCGTTGACCTCGATCTCCCGGCGCAGCAGACTGAACTCCACCTGGTTCGAGGCCAGGGGATAGCCGTGGTGCGCGAGCACGGCCTGGGCCCGCCGGGTCTGGTCCAGGTCGTAGTTGGACACGCCTCCCGCGCGGGCCAGGCCCTCTTTCAGGACCTGGGCCAGCGCCGCGACCCAGGTCTCGATGGACCGCGGGGGCCAGGGCCAGTGGATCTGGTACAGGTCCACCTGCGGCCGCTCCAGGCGGCGCAGCGAGCCCCGCAGCGCGCGGCGCAGCGCGGCCTGACGCCAGCGCCAGGGGTAGGGGAAGAACTTGGTGGCGATGAAAATCTCGCGGGCCAGAGGATGCTCGGACGCGGCCGCGAACTGGGCCAGGAAGCGTTCCGCGCGGCCCAGGCCGTACACCTCCGCGGTGTCGAAGAACGCGACGCCGCCCTCCAGCGCGGCGTCGAAGGCCGCGCGCAAGTCGTCTTCGCCGTAACCGCGGCCAAAGCCCCAATAGAACCGATCCCCCCAGGCCCAGGTGCCGATGCCCAGGGGCGGGATGGTCAACCCGGTGCGCCCCAGGGGCACGGGTTGCCACGCGGTCGCGCGCGGGTCGGCCTGCATAGGTTCCTCCTGCTGCCGGCGCGGAGCGGACGAAAAAGGGGCGCGCCAACCCGCGCCCCGGCCTCCAGGTTCAGTCCTCCGGCAGCCGCTTCTCTTTGGGCGGCTCCAGCACCTGGTCCACCAGACCGTACTTCACGGCCTCGTGCGCGCTCATGTAGAAGTCCCGGTCCGTGTCGCGCTCGATGACCTCCAGGGGCTGGCCCGTGTGGTGGGCCAGAATCTTGTTCAGTTGGGCCTTGAGGCGCAGGATCTCCTTGGCCTGGATTTCGATGTCCGTGGCCTGCCCGCGCGCGCCGCCCAGGGGCTGGTGCATGTGGATGGTGGCGTGGGGCAGCGCGTAGCGTTGGCCCTTGGTGCCCGCGGCCAGCAGCACCGTGCCGAAGGACGCGGTCACGCCCACCGCGACGGTGCTGATGGGGTTGGTGATCATCTGCATGGTGTCGTAGATGGCCAGCCCCGCGTAAATCTCGCCGCCGGGCGAGTTGATGTACATCTGGATGGGCGCTTCGGGGTCTTCCCGGTTCAGGTAGAGCAGTTGGGCCACGATGAGGTTGGCGATCTGGCTGTCGATGGGCGTGCCCAAGAACACGATGCGCTCTTTGAGCAGCAGCGAGAAGATGTCGTAGGCCCGTTCGCCGCGGCCCGTCTGCTCGATGACCATGGGGATGAGATTGAACGCGTGCATCGGTCTCCTCCTGGCTATGCCTGGGGCTCGCCCGCGTCGGCCTCCGCAGGGGCCGCCGCGTCGTCCGCGGGGGGCGCGTCCGGTTCGGGGGACGCCTCCGGTTGGGGCGCGGTCGCGTCGCGGTCGTCCTCGGCCTCTGGGCGCGGCGTCGCCTCGTCCTTGCCTTCGGCCTCGGTGGCCTCTTCGGCCTCTGAGCGAGGCACCGCCTCGCCCCTACCTTCTTCGCCTTCGCCCTCGCCCCCATCTTCGGCCTCGGCGGCCTCTTCGGCCTCTGGGCGCGGCGTCGCCTCGCTCCTGCCTTCTTCGGCTTCGGGTTGGGGCGTCGCCTCGTCTTCGCCTTCGGCCTCGGGGGCCTCTTCGGCCTCGGCTTCGCCGCGGGCGATGGCCATCAGCCGGTCCGCGGCCTTGCGGAAGGTGCGCGCGGAGATGGCGCTGACGGTCAGATTTTGCAGGGCCTGCTCATCGCGGGCCAGGCGTCGGACGCCTTCTTCGCCTTCGGTGCGGAACAGTTCGGCCAGGGCTTCGTTGATGGCCTCGCTCAGTTCTTCCTCCGAGAGTTCCAGGCCCTCGCGCCGCGCCAGTTCGGCCAGCACCAGGCGTTGCTCCACATTGCGCCGCGCAGCCGCGCGCAGTTCCTCCTCGAATTCTTCCTTGGTCTTGCCCGCGGCTTGCAGCGTGTGCTCCAGCGTGGTGCCGGCCTGCTCCATCTGCATGGCCACGCTGTGGCGGATCTGCTCCAACTCTTCCTCGAGCATCTCTTGGGGCACTTTGATGTGGCTTTGCGCGATGAGGGTGTCCAGCACCTGGCGGAAGTAGTCGTCTTCGTATTTCATCTGGTTGCGGGCCTGCAAATCCCGGGCCACGGCCGCGCGCAGTTCGTCCACGGTCTCGAATTCGGTGTTCTCTTTCACGAATTCGTCGTTCAACTCGGGGATCACCGGCGCCTGCACCTCTTTCACCGCCAGCCGATACACGGCCTTGCGGCCCCGCAGGGTCTCGTCGGGATAGTCCGCGGGGTACACATATTCCAGCGTCTTTTCGTCGCCGGCCTTGAGCCCCTCCAGCGCCTTGCCGAAGCCGGGGAAGGGCCATTCCTCGGGGTCGTCGGCCTCTTTGACCAGCAGCGCGGTCTCGCCTTCTTCGATGGTCTGGGGCTCGCCTTCCTCGCCTTCGGGGGGATGGATGGTGGTGGTCAGGTCCATGACCACCACATCGCCCATCTCCGCGGGCCGGTCCACGGGTTCGATGGAGATGTAGATGCGGCGCAGGTTGTCCAGGGTGCGCTCCACCTCCTCGTCCGTGACCTCGGGCGGCTCGTAGGGCACCCGGATGCTCTTGTAATCGCCCAGATCCACCTCGGGCGCCAGGGGCACTTCGATGACCAGGGTCAGCGGATCCAGGCTGGACACTTCTTTGAGCGCGCCGGCGTAGCCGGGTTCGACCTCGGCCTTCTTCAGGATTTCGCCGTAGTGGCGTTCCAGCAGGTCGTCGATGGCCTCTTCGATGATGGTGCCTTCGCCCACCCGCCGGGCCACCACCGCGTAGGGCGCCTTGCCGGGCCGAAAGCCGGGAATTTTGAGGCGTTTGGACAGTTCGCGCGCGGCCCGACGCTTGGCCTTCTCGAACTCGTCCGCGTCGAAAGTCACGGTGAGCCGCGCGTGATGTTGTTCGGGCAGAATTTCCTTGGAGACCTGGAAGGACATGGCAACCTCGCGCACGAAAGAATCGCCCGGCCGGCAACGCGCGTCGGCCCGGCGTGAGCAGGGGGATTATATCACGCGGCCGGGGTTTGGGAAAGCGCGCGTTTTGTCCTGGAACGCGTTACAATCAAGCGGATATTTCACGCGCGGCCGCGCGCCTTTCATCTTCCACCAGGAGTTCTGCTCATGCCCACCCACACCGCCGAGGCCCTGGATCGCATCACCCGCGAAGTGCGGGACTTGATCCGTCAGGGCCATTACACCGCCGCGGCCGACCGGCTGCGGGAACTGCATCCTGCCGATCGCGCCGAAGTGGTCACGCGCCTGCCCGCGCAGGAACGGGAGGATTTGGTCGCGCACCTGGATGTGGAAACCGCGGCCGAACTGTTCGAGGAACTGGACGAGGAGGTCGCCGCGGATCTGGCCGACGACATCCACCCCGAGCGTCTGGCCGACATCCTCGACGAGATGGAGCCCGACGACGCGGCGGACTTGCTGGGCGATTTGCCGCCCGATCTGGTCGAAATGCTGCTGGCCGAGATGGAGGACTCGGCCGAGGTGGTGCCGCTGTTGCAATATCCTGACGAGACCGCGGGCGGCTTGATGACCACCGCGTTCGTCGCGCTGCAAGAGGACGCCACCGTGGACGATGTCATCGCCTTCTTGCGGATCTTGCGCCAGCAAGACGAAGACGAGGATGTGGACATCCCCTTCTACCTCTTCGTCATCGACGACCAGCAGCATTTGGTGGGCGTGGTGGACCTGCGCGAGTTGGTCTCGGCCCCGCCGGGCACGCGCATCGCGGACTTGATGGATCCGCAGGTCATCGCGGTGGACGCCTGGACCGACCAGGAAGAGGTGGCCCGCATCATGAAGAAGTACGATCTCGCGGCCGTGCCCGTCACCGACGAGGAAAAGCGCTTGATCGGCGTGGTCACCTATGACGACATCATGCATGTGCTGGAAGAGGAGGCCAGCGAGGACATCTTGCACCTGGGCGGTGTGGAAAGCGAACCTTTGGCCGAGAAGCCGTATTGGGAGCAGAAACTCGTCGAAGTCTTCCGTTCTCGTTTTCCGTGGTTGTTGCTCTTGTTCGTGGCCGGCAGTTATACGGGTTCGGTGCTGCGCATGTTCGACGCGGAGTTGCGTCAGGTCATCAGTTTGTCCATTTTCATCCCCCTCATCATCGGCACCGGCGGCAATGTGGGCAGCCAAACCGTGGCCACGGTCATCCGAGCGCTGGTATTAAAGGAAGTGCGCCCCCGCGACGCCCTGCGGGCCTGGTGGCGCGAAGTGCGGGTCGCGCTCCTCTTGGGCGTGGCCATCGGCGCGATCGGCTTCTTGCGCGCCGAGTTGTGGGGCGTGGACGCGCATGTGGCCTGGGCCGTGTCGTTGACCATCTTCGCGGTCATCCTGTGGGCCAGCACGGTGGCGACTTTCGTGCCCCTGGCCGCGTCGGCCCTGGGCATTGACCCCACGCACATCAGCGGCCCCTTGATGAGCACCTTGATCGACGGGACGGGCCTGCTCATCTACTTCCTCATCGCCCGGGCGGTCATCCCTGAGTTGTGAGCGCGCCCCTTGACGCCCGCGGGGCTTTTGGCTACACTAAGGCCACTGGCGAAATGCAACGACGATGAACGGGACGAGTACCCGACGAGCGGGCTTCAGAGAGTCCGCGGGCCTGGGCTGTGACCCGCGACAGCGCCGCCGTCGGCGAATGGCCCCGGGAGTCGCGCGCCCCAACGCCGTGGTACGGTCAGTAGGGCGGGCCGGTGGCCCACCGTTAGCGGGCTCGAGCGGGTCGTCGCGGCCGACTTCTCGGCCGCGCGGCCAAGCGGGGTGGCACCGCGAGCGCGTTTGGCGCCCGTCCCCGGCGGGGGGCGGGCGTTTGGCGTTGGGGTTTCGGACGGGGCTCCGCCCCG
>JAADEN010000099.1 GCA_013153375.1 Chloroflexota bacterium
CGTGGGCGGCGGGGGCGTCACCGTGGGCAACAGCGTGGGCAGGGGCGCGGGCGCGGTGCACGCGGCGACGAAGGCCCCGACGAGCAGCCCGGCCCTCAAACTCTTCCAACTCCAAAGTTTGCGCATCAAGGACATGCGGAGATCCTCCTCAAGGGTGCACGCGGCGCGGCGTCACCCGGTGGGCGCGTGCGTCCGCGCGGCGGTCCAACACGAAGACCGCGATTTCGGGCGGACAACCGAAGCGCAGGCGGGGCACCACCATGCCCAGGCCCCGGTTGGTGTACAGCAGCAGGTCGCGCACCCGATACCAGCCGCGCGGGTAGCGCTGGCCGTAGGGCGGCAACACCAGCGGGCCGACGCCGGGCAGGCACACCTGGCCGCCGTGGCTGTGCCCCGACAGTTGCCACGCGAAGCGCCCCGTGGCCGCGACCTGATCCGCGATGTCGGGCTCGTGGGCCAGCAGCAGCGCCGGGCCCTGGGACGGCAGCGCGGCCAGCACCCGCGGCAGGTCGTGGCGGCCTTCCATCACATCGTCCAACCCGGCCAGGTGCAGGCGCCCCGCGCGATGCTGCACGGTGGCCACCGCGTTGCGCAGCACCCGAATGTCGAGGGCCTGCAGGGCCTGCCTGACGGCCTGGGCCGAGACCCAATAGTCGTGGTTGCCCAGCACCGCGAAGACGCCCAGCCGGGCCCGCAACCCTTGCAGTCCGACGCGCAGGTCCGCGGCCCAGCGGGCCTGGTGGGTGATGAAGTCGCCCGTGATGACCACCAGGTCGGGGCGCAGGGTGAGGGTCAGCCGCGTCCACCAGGCCAGGCGCTCGGCCGTGGCGAACACCCCGTCCGCGTGCAGATCCGAGAGGTGGACGATGCGCAGGCCGACCAGGTCGGGATGCAGGTCGGGCAGCGCGACCCGATGGGTGCTCACCTGAACCCACTGGGGCTCGCCGCGCGTCGCGTACCATCCGCCCAACCACGAGGCCAGGGCCAGGGAGGTCGCGCCCAGGCCGAGCAAACGCAGGAAGTCGCGGCGGGTCAAACGCCCAGAGGTCGTCATGTCCCTAAAGCAATTGGCGCAAGGCCAGGGTCGTACCCAGGGCCAGCAGAGCCAGGCCGATGAAGGCCGTGAGTTGGGTGTTCAGCAGATACGAGGCCACGACGGCCAGAAAGATCACACCCCCCGGAGCCTGCAGGTTGCGGCCGGTGAGTTTGCCCAGGTCGTAGAGCACCAGGCTGAAGCCGGTGAGCCCCAAGGCTTGCAGCGCGGGCAGCAGGATGCCCGGCGGCGCGGCCAGGGTGAGCAGCCCCGCGGCCACCAGCAGCGCGGCCACCGCGCCCCAGCGCCACGCGCCGGGTTGGTAGCGGTACAGGCATCCGACGGCCAGACCCAGCCCGATTTGCGCGCTGGCCCACCACAAGACCAGAAGCGGGCCTGCCGAACCGCCGCCCCACACCGCGCGCAGCATCATGATCACGGCATACGCCAGGGTCCACAGCAGCGCAGCCCGCAGCCAGGGCAGGCAGCGAAACGACGCGGGGCGGCGCGAGCGCCAGGGGGACGAGGGTGCTTTTCGGGCCATGAGCGTGCTCCTGAGGGCGATGGGGGTATTCTACCAAAACACGAGGGGCGCGGTGGCCCCGCGCCCCTCTACAGCGATGATGATGCCTGAAGGATGGCTTACTTGCGAGCCATGGCCGCCAGTTCTTTCTCGATGCGGTCGATCTCGTCGAAGCGGCCCTCCTTCTCCAGTTTGGCGATGCGGGCCAGGTACAGATCCTCGGAGGACATCTTGAACAGATCGCCCGCCTTGACGCCCACATTGCGCGCGCCGCGCTTCATGGCCCACCAGAACATGTAGCCCCAGAACGCGATGTAGAGCGCGTAAACGAGCATCTGGATGGCCGGGCTGCGCGGCGCAATCAAGGCTGGGACGAAGGTCGTCGGCGCGTAGGGCATGCTCATCATCAGGCTGTCCCAGAAGTCCCGGGCCAGGGTGTAGGGCAGGTAGCCCAGGTAGAAGAAGGGCCAGATGAGCAGGCCGGTGATGTACAGCAGGCCCGTGCGGCCGTAGTTGCGGAACTCGCAGCCGATCATGAGCACCGTGCCCACGCCCAGCAGCAGGCCGCCGAAGATGTCCATGGGCAGGGTGGTCTGCACGCGGATGGACTTGCTGCTGATGCCCACGGTGTGGAACTCCGCGCCCAGGGGGCCGACATAGTTTTCGGCGAAGGCTTTGGTGGCCCAGTGGTGGCCCTCCATGATGCCGAAGCCGGCCCAGGCGATGAACATGACCAGCGCGACCAGGAAGATGTGCAGGCTCAGCGCGGCAAAGGGCTGGTAGGAGATGAACACCGTGCGCAGCGAGAAGGGGATGCGCCAGCGGCGGGCCGCGAAGTCATCGCCCTGCTCGACCTCGCGCCCCAGTTCGGGGTTGATGAGGCCGCACTCGGTGCCGAAGCCCGTCTTGGCCACCGACAGACCCAGCAGCGCGCCCACGATGATCAGCATGATGATGTTGCCCATGTTCTTGCCGATGAGCATGCCGCCGTAAATCTTGGTCTTCTCGATGCTGTCGGCCCAGCCCATCTTGATGGCGTAGTCGTTGCCCGCGATGGCGTTGTAGAAGATGAGCACCAGGATCAAGGCCATCAAGATGTACAGCACGGTGCGCACCCACTTGGGCTCGTCCACTTCCTCGCTGGCGGTCAGGCCATCGGCCCACTTGAGGTGCTTGGCCTGCACGACGAACCACTTGGTCTCCTGGCTCTTGAAGTATTGGGTCAGGTTGAAGTTGCGCAGGATGATGAACCCAAGGAGCGCGCCGATGGTGGCCGAGAACATGACCACCCAACTCTTGAGGCTCATGGCCGCGAACCCGCCCAACAGGTGGTGCAGCGTGCAGCCGCCGGCCACGCGGGTGCCCCAGGCGAACAGGAACGCGCCCAGGGCCACGAAGGCCAGGCTGGACTTGGGGTATTTGGCCCAGGCCCGGAACTCCCCTTCCAGCCAGGCGAACACCAGCGCGGCCAACAGCGCGCCGATGATGACCCACTGGATGGCCGGTTGGTAATCGGGCTTGGTGGCGATCAGGCTCCCGCCGAACAGGGTGGTCTCGACGCCGGCCAACATGCGGGCCATGCCGCTGGTCACGCCGATGAACTTGTGCTTGGGATGCCCCAAAGGCAGGAACAAGAAATTGATAATCTCGGCCGTCGCGGTGAGCAAACCCGCGGTCCACCACGGCCATTGGCGTTTAAGCCACGACACATTGGCATACCCATTGGTAAATTTGGCCATGCCCAGCCTCCTTAAGACAGATGGGGGATGAGGTTCCACGGTCTTCCTCTTAGTATAGGTGGAAGGAGCCTTTCGGCGTATGCCCGAATGGTTTATAATGGTTATTACCCTGGTTTATAACCTGGCCCTCATCCCCCACGCTTTGGGAGCGCAGCGTGAACCATCATCTCCTGCCCACTTGGATGCGCGTCTTTCTGGCCGTGGCGGAGCATGGAAGTTTCAACCGCGCCGCGGAAGCCCTGCTCCTCACGCAGCCCGCGGTGAGCCACCACATGCGCCGCCTGGAAGCCCAGTTGGGCACCGCGTTGTTCGAGCGTTCTCCGCAAGGCGTGCGTTTGACCTCCGCGGGCGAGACCTTGTTGCGCTACGCGCGGGTGGCCCGCTGGGTGCTGCTGGCCGCGGAGAGCAGCATCATGGAAGTGGACCGTCAGGCCCGCCATGTGTTGACCCTGGGCGTGACGCCCACCATTTCCACCCATTGCCTGCCCAAGTGGTTGGCCGCGTTCCATCGCCATTACCCGCGGGTGCAGATTCGGGTCCACACCCACACCACGCCGCATTTGGTGTCGCAGGTCACGCGCAACGAACTCCCTTTGGCCATCATCGAAGGGGAGTTGCCCGCGGAGGAGACGGTGGATTTCTGGGTGCTGGAGCACATGGAATTCCTCATCGTGGCGCCGGCGCATTCGCCTTGGGCCGCGCACGCCCGTTTGCCCCTGCGCGCGCTGGACGGCCAACCCCTGGTCACCCGCGCGCCCGGGACCAGCACGCGCGCCTGGCTGGATCGGGTGCTGGCCGAGCACGGCGCGCGGCCGCGCATCGTGGCCGAGTTGGATTCCCCCGATGCCATTCAGCGGGCCGTGGCCCAGGGGCTGGGGGTGGCCTTGCTGCCCCGCTGCATGTTGAACCCGGCCGCGCCCGGCCTGCATCTCATCGAGATCGAGGGCACGCCGCCGGTGCGGTATCTCAAAGCCTTGTGGCCCAAGAATCTGCCTTTGCACCCCCTGGCGCGGGCGTTCTTGGAGACCCTGTGCGAGGGGTATCCGACTTTGAAGGAACTGCTGGCCCAGGTGCGTCAGCCCGAGGCCCAGTTGGAACGCTTGCAGCAGTTGCTCCATTCCCTGCCGGTGGCCGGAGATGCGGCCGCGATGTGGGATTGAGGCCGGCCCGCTCAAATCTTGATCCCCCAAAACCCTGGGCCAATTCGCGTCTTTGGGGTATAACAGGGCCCATCCCCTTCGCCTGGAGGAGCGCTCATGAATCAGGGACCGCGCATCGTGTTCATCGGCCCCGGCGTCATGGCCGAAGCCATGATTTCGGGCCTCATCCGTCAAAAGGTGACCCTGCCCAGCCGCATCGTGGCCTCGGGGCCGCGGGCCGAGCGGGTGGCCGAACTGGAACGACGCTACGGCATCACGCCCATTACGGACAATGTGGCCGCGGTGCGGGAGGCCGATGTGGTGGTCTTGTCGGTCAAGCCGCAGAAGTTGCGCGAGGTGCTGTCGGAACTGCGGGGCGCGGTGCCCGACGACGCGCTGGTGCTCTCCATCGTGGCCGGCGCGCCCATCGCGCTCATTGCCGCGGAGTTGGGCCACGCCGCGGTGGTGCGGGCCATGCCCAACACGCCGGGCCAGATCGGCAAGGGCATCTCGGTCTGGACCGCGTCGCCCACGGTGACCGAGGCGCAAAAGACCCTGGCCGCCCAGATTCTGGGCGCTTTGGGCGAAGAGATTTTCATGAAGGACGAGGATTATCTCGACATGGCCACCGCGCTCTCGGGCACGGGGCCCGCGTATGTCTTCCTATTTATGGAGGCCCTGGTGGACGCGGGCGTGCATCTGGGCTTC
This sequence comes from Chloroflexota bacterium, assembly GCA_013153375.1. Lineage (GTDB taxonomy): Bacteria > Chloroflexota > Anaerolineae > Anaerolineales > DRMV01 > JAADEN01. Next base: position 5,143 of record JAADEN010000099.1, read on the forward strand.
CCGCGGCGCATCGCGGAGCAGTTGGTGGTGCAGACGGTGTTGGGTTCGGCCGAGTTCTACAAGCGTTTGCAGCAGGATGTGCACCTGGCCCACCTGCGCAATCAGGTGACTTCGCCGGGCGGCACCACCGCGGCCGCGCTGTACTACCTGGAGAAGGCCGGCTTTCGCACCGCGCTGTCGCGGGCGGTGTGGGCCGCGTACGAGCGCTCGAAGGAATTGGGCCAGGGCGGTGAGCCCAAACCGCCCCGGGAAGGCGGACGGTGACGGGAAGCGGAGCCCGGCGCGCGCCGTTCGGCGCTCTGCTCCCCCCTTCCCACGGCCGACTATTATAACCTTGACAGGACTCTGGGGGTCTTATACAATCCCCCTTTGCGCGCGTGGCATTCTGAACAAGAGAATCCATCGCTGAGGAGGCGATAATGGAAACTTTCACGGCCTTTGAAATGATGGCCCTGTGGGGCGTGTTGGTCATCGCCCTCATCGCGTTGGCGTACGCGTGGTTTTTGGGCGTTCAAGTGCTTAAGAAGGACAAGGGCGACGAAGAGATGCAGCGGGTGTGGAAGGCCATTCGGGACGGCGCGGAGGCTTATCTGCGCCGCCAGTTGCGGGCCATTCTGCCCCTCATCGGCATTTTGACGGTGGCCCTGTTCTTGTCGGTGTACATCGTGCCTCCCACGCCCGAAGCGCGCGAGTTCTTCGCCGGCCGCTCCGAGAGCGAAATCCGCTTCTTGGTGGGTCTGGGGCGGGCCATCGCCTTCATTTTGGGCGCCAGCGCGTCCCTGGCCGTGGGCCAGATCGGCATGCGCATCGCGGTGGCGGCCAATGTGCGGGTCGCGTCCGCGTCGCGGCGCTCCTTTGGCGAGGCCCTGCAGATTGCGTATCGGGCCGGCGCGATCACCGGCATGCTCACCAACGCGCTGGGCCTGCTGGGCGGCACCATCATCTTCATGATCTACAAGATCGCCGCGCCCGATGTGCTGCTGGGCTTCGGCTTCGGCGGCACGCTGCTGGCCCTGTTCATGCGGGTGGGCGGCGGCATCTACACCAAGGCCGCGGATGTGGGCGCGGACCTGGTGGGCAAGGTCGAGGCCGGCATCCCCGAGGACGACCCCCGCAACCCCGCGGTCATCGCGGACCTGGTGGGCGACAATGTGGGCGACTGCGCGGGCATGGCCGCGGACATCTTCGAGTCGTACGAGGTGACCATCGTCGCGGCCCTCATCCTGGGTCTGGCGTTATGGCACGCGACGGGGCAGTTGGCCTGGGTCATCTTCCCCCTGGTGGTGCGCGGGGTGGGCGTGTTCTCGTCCATCATCGGCACCTATGTGGTCAAGGAGGACCCCAACAAGCCGGGCGACGCGATGGCGGCCATCTTCAAAGGCTACATCGTGGCCTGGGTGCTGTCCGCGCTGTTGATCTTCGGCTTCGGCTATCTGTATCTGGAGGTCTTGCAAGACGAGCCCCTCACGGGCGGCTGGTGGCGCGCGCCTCTGGCCGTGGTGGTGGGTCTGGTGCTGGCCGCGGTGCTCGACCGCCTGACCAACTACTTCACCAGCACCAAGCACCAGCCTGTGAAGGACATTCGGGACGCGGCCGACACGGGCGCGGCCACGCTGATTTTGCAGGGCCTGGTGGTGGGCATGGAATCCTCGGTGTGGGCCGCGCTGGTCATGGCCGGCACCATCATGGTTTCGGTGCTCATCTTCGTGGGCGTTCCGGTGCACGACATCGCCACCCAGGTGACCTTTGTGCTGTACGGCGTTTCCCTGGCCGGCATCGGCATGCTCACTCTGACGGGCAATGTGGTGGCCATGGACTCCTTCGGGCCCATCGCGGACAACGCCAACGGCATCGGCGAGATGGCCTGGAGCGATCGGGACGACGAGGTGACGGAAAAGGCGCGCGACATCATGGCCGACCTGGACGCGGTGGGCAACACCACCAAGGCCATCACCAAGGGCATCGCCATCGGTACTGCGGTCATCGCCGCGGTGTCGCTGTTCGCGTCGTACCTGGTGGATGTGTCTCGGGCCCAGGCCGCGATGGGCATCCCGCCCGAGCAGTGGCTGAGCGCCACGGGCATCCGGGTGGATCTGCCCCAGGTCTTCGCGGGCATGCTCATCGGCGGCGCGCTGCCCTTCCTGTTCTCCTCCTTCGCCATTCAGGCCGTGCGGCGGGCCGCCTCCCTGATCGTCAAAGAGGTGCGCAAGCAGTTCCAGATGGGCGTGCTCGAGGGCACCCGGGAGCCGGACTATCAAGCCGCGGTGAGCATTTCCACGGCTGCGGCCCAAAAGGAACTCATCCCCCTGGCTTTGCTGGGCGTGGTGACCCCCATCTTGGTGGGTCTGTGGCTGCAGGTGGAAGCCCTGGGCGGCTTCTTGGCCGGCATCATCGTCAGCGGTCAGTTGCTGGCCGTGTTCATGAACAACGCCGGCGGCGCGTGGGACAACGCCAAGAAACTCATCGAGGACGAGCCCAAGGATCCGGCCCGGAACTCGGGCAAGGGCTCCGAGCGCCACAAGGCTTCGGTGGTGGGCGACACCGTGGGCGACCCCTTCAAGGACACCGCGGGCCCGGCGCTGAACCCCATGATCAAGGTGGTCAATCTGGTCGCGGTGATCGTGGCGCCCATCGTGGTCAAGTACCAGGATCTGGGCGTGGGCGGCTGGGCCGTGTCGCTGGCGCTGCTGGCCGCGCTGTGGTGGGTGGTGCGCCAGGCCAAGCGCTCCGAGATTTCCGTGGACTGAGCGCGGCCGGGCCTTGACAACCCGCGGCTTTTGGCGATAATTGGGCCACACGCAAAGGCGCTGACGGAGACGAGTAGGCCGTCCGAAGCCGCCAGAGAGGGGCGGGCGCGGGCTGAAACCCGCCCTCGGTGGGTGGCGGTCGAAATTCCCTCCCGAGCCGCCCGGGGGAACGGGCCGTCAGGCCCCAGTAGTCCGGGCCGGAGCCTCACCGTTACCCGAGGGCCTCATGGCGCACGCCGTGGGGGCAAAGCGGGCCGGATGGGCAGCATCCGGCCAAGAAGGGTGGTACCGCGGGAAGACAACCTCCCGTCCCTTCGGGGGCGGGAGGTTTTTGTATTGAGCCGCACGACCCGGGAGCAGTCGCCATGTGGCGCTACGACTTTCATCTTTTCTATCAAGCCGGGCAGGCCGTTTTGCAGGGCGCGTCGCCGTACGCGATCCCGGATTTCTATCCCCCCTACCTGCTGGCCATGCTCTTCGCTCCGCTGACCCTGCTGCCCGAGGGCCTGGCGTATGGGCTGTATGTGACGCTGCAGATCGCGCTGCTCTTCAAAGTGCGGCGGTGGCGCGCGGTGTGGCCTTTGCTCTCCTTTCCCGTGGCCTTCGCCCTCTTCGTGGGCCAAGTTGACTTTCTGCTGGCCTTGCTCAGCGTGCTTTGGGGGCCGTGGGCCTTGCCGCTGCTGTTGTCCAAGCCTCAGATCGCCTTCATCGTCGCGCCGTCCTGGTGGCCGCAATTGCGGCAGCAGCCCCGCCGGGCCGGATATGTGCTCGGGCTGAGCCTGGCCTTCGTGGCCCTGTCCTTCGTCCTGCGTCCCACCTGGGTCGCGGAATGGCTGGCGGCCACGCCCTCCGCGACCGCGTACGCGGTTCGGGACGCCAGTCTCTACTGGCTCGTGCCCGCGGCGTACAAACCCGTGGCCTGGCTCGTGGGCGTGCCCCTGGCTCTGGGCCTGACCCTCAAAGGGCGGCTGCAAGCGCCGTCCCTGGCGTGGCCCGTGCGCTACTTGTTCGCGCCCTTCACCAACATCTATTCGGCCAGCGCGTTGTTCCAATGGATCGGGCCGTGGGAGGTGGTGCTGTCGTGGCTCGCCATCTTCTGGGTCGGCACGCCGCATCGCGGCGCGCCCATGTTCGTGGTCGCGCTCTCGATTTTGGGGCGTCAGATGTACGCCCAACGCCGCAAACGCAAGTTCGTGTAGGTAGGAGGCGTCTCATGCTCGCCGAACTGGAACGCTTGTATCAGCAAGCCCTGGCCGAACTGGAGGCCATCACCGATTCCGTCGCGCTGGACGCGTGGCGCATCGCGCATCTGGGACGCAAAGCGCCCCTCATGCAGGCCTTTGGCCGCATGCGCGAAATTCCCCCCGAAGAGCGGCCCCAGGTGGGGCGGCGCATCAACGAACTGCGCGACGCGCTGCAAGCCGCGTACGAGGCCAGGGCCGAGGCCCTGCGCCAGGCCGAACTGGCCCGCGCGCTGCAAGAAGAGCGGCTGGATGTCACCCTGCCGGGCCGGCCCCGGCCCTATGGCCGCCTCCACCCCACCACCCAGACCATCCGGGACATCGTGGGCATCTTCCAGAGCATGGGCTTCCAGGTCTTTCAGTCCCGCGAGGTCGAAACCGACGAGTACAACTTCCAACTGCTCAACATCCCGCCGCACCACCCCGCCCGGGACATGCAGGACACCTTCTATGTGGCCACGCCGGGCGTGGACGAGGACGAAACCCCGCCCGTGGTGCTGCGCACCCACACCTCGCCGGGGCAGATCCACGCCATGCGCCACTACGCGGCCCAGGACCCCGAGAATCCGCCGCCCATTCGGGTGGTGCTGCCCGGCATGGTCTTCCGCTACGAGCAGATCACGGCCCGCTCGGAGATTCAGTTCACCCAGGTGGAAGGGCTGGCCGTGGGGCGTCACATCACCTTCAGCGACCTGAAGGGCACCCTGACCGAGTGGGCCCGCCGCATGTTCGGCCCGGGGGCCCGCACCCGCTTCCGCCCGTCGTACTTCCCCTTCACCGAGCCCAGCGTCGAGATGGATGTGGAGTGCTTCTTGTGCGGCGGCAAGGGCTGCTCGGTGTGCAAGCACACCGGCTGGCTGGAGGTGCTGGGCGCGGGCATGGTGCACCCCGTGGTGCTGCGCAACGGCGGCTACGACCCCGAACGCTACAGCGGCTTCGCGTTCGGCATGGGCCCCGAGCGCATCACCATGCTGCGCCACGGCATCCAGGACATCCGCCACTTCTGGCGCAACGATGTGCGTTTCTTGGAACAATTTTGACCGCGGCCGGGCCGAGCCGCGCCGCGGCGCGGGTTCGTAACCCGACCCACCTCACCCCCGCGCTGGGAGGTTGCCGATGAAAGTGCCCCTGTCTTGGCTCAAGGACTATGTGGACATCCCCCTTTCGGTGGAGGACCTGGCCAACTTGCTGACCTCCCTGGGCCTGGAGGTCGAAGCCGTGCGCTATGTGGGCCTGCCCATGCCGCCCGCGGACGCCCGGCTCGACTTCAAGACCTCGGGCCTGGCCTGGGACCCGGACAAGATCGTGGTCGCGGAGGTGCGCGAGGTGCTTCCGCACCCCAACGCGGACCGGCTGGTGCTGGCCCGCGTGTACGACGGCCAGGCCGAGCACCAGGTGGTCACCGGCGCGCCCAACCTGTTCGCGTACAAAGGCCAGGGCTCTCTGGATCCGCCCCTCAAGGTGGCCTACGCGCGCGAGGGCGCGGTGCTCCTCGACCCATATAACCCCGGCGGCACCCTGCGGCTCAAACGGCGCAAGATTCGCGGGGTCGAGTCCTACTCCATGGTGTGCTCGGAAAAGGAACTGGGCATCTCGGACGAGCACGAGGGCATCATCCTGCTGGACGCGGACGCGCCCACGGGCGTGCCGCTGGCCGACTACATGGGCGACGCGGTCTTCGACATCGCCATCACGCCCAACATGGCCCGCGCGCTGGGCATTTTGGGCGTGGCCCGCGAGGTGGCCGCGGCCCTGGGCGCGCCCCTGCGCGTCCCCGACACCGCGGTGGTCATGGAGGGGCCGCCCATCGAGGGCCGGGCCGAGGTGCGCATCACCGACCCCGACGCCAACCCCCGCTTCGCGGTGGGGCTGATCGAGGATGTGACCTTGGGGCCGAGCCCGTATGAGGTCCAGCGGCGGCTCAAACTGGCGGGCATGCGGCCCATCAACAACATCGTGGACGCGACCAACTATGTGATGCTCGAGTGGGGCGAGCCGTTGCACGCCTTCGACTACGACATTCTGGTGGAACGGGCCGGAGGCCAGGCCCCCACCATCATCACCCGGCGGGCCCGACCCGGCGAGCGCCTGACCACCCTGGACGGCGAGGAGCGGGTCCTGCCGCCGTACGCGGTGCTGGTCACCGACACCGCGGGGCCCCTGTCCATCGCCGGCGTCATGGGCGGCGCGGAGAGCGAGGTGCGCCCCACCACCCGGCGGGTGCTCCTCGAGGCCGCGGTGTGGGACCCCATCACCATCCGCCGGGTGAGCAAGGCCCTCAAACTGACCACCGAGGCCGCGTACCGCTACCAGCGGGGTGTGCACCCCGCGCTGGTGGAGCCGGCCTTGCTGCGGGCCCTGGAACTCATGCGCCGCTGGTCCGGCGGCACCGTGGCCCAGGGCATCGTGGATCGCTATCCCAAGCCCCAGCGCGACCCCGTCAACCGCTTCCGGCCCGCGGACATCCGCCGCCTGCTGGGCCTGGATCTGACCGCGACGGAGATCGCCAACCTGCTGCGCCGCCTGGAGTTTCGGGTCACCGTGCACGACGACGGCACCATCGAGGCCCAAACCCCGCCCCACCGCCTGGACATCGGCGAGGGCGTGGTGGGCATCGCGGACCTGGCCGAGGAGATCGCCCGCCTGTACGGCTACGACCGCATCCCGGCCACCCGCCTGGCCGACGAACTGCCGCCCTACCTGGGCCTGGAGCGCGCCCGCCGGGAGGACCGCATCAAGGACGCGCTGGTGGTCCTGGGCCTGCAAGAGGTCATCACCTACCGCCTGACCGCGCCCGAGCGGGAGGCCCGGGCCACCGTCGCGGGCGAACCCCGGCCCGACTCGGAGTATGTCCGCCTGGTGAACCCCATTGCGCACGACCGCCGGGTGCTGCGCCAGACTCTGCTGCCCAACCTGCTGGAGGTCGCGGAGCGCAACGCGCGCTTCGTGGCGCGGCAGGCGTTGTTCGAGTGGGGGCCGGTGTTCCTGCCGCGGGAGGAGGGCCTGCTGCCCGACGAACCCCAGCGTCTGGCCCTGCTGCTGACGGGCCCCCGGGAGGACGATTTTTGGGCCGGGGCCGCGGCCGAGGCCATGGACTTCTACGACCTGAAGGGCGTGCTCGAGACCCTGGCCCGGGCGCTCCACCTGCCCCAGCCCCTGCGCTTCGAGCCCGGCGAGCACCCGTCCATGCATCCGGGCAAGACCGCGCGGGTGCTTCTGGGCGACAAGGTGCTGGGCCACCTGGGCGAACTGCATCCCCAGGTCAAGGCCCGCTACGACTTCGGCCCCGCGGCCGTGCTGGTGGCCGAGTTGGACGGCTGCGCGCTGCGGGACGCGCTGCCCGACCGCTTCACCCTGCGGCCCGTGCCCCAGTTCCCGCCGGTCATCGAAGACCTGGCCTTCGTGGTGGACGAAACCGTGCCCGCGGCCGCGGTGGAGGACGCCATCCGGGCCGGAGGCGGCGCGTACCTGCGCGCGGTCACCCTGTTCGATGTCTATCGCGGGCAGAACATCGGCGCGGGCAAGAAGAGCCTGGCCTATCGGGTCGCGTACCAGGCCCCCGACCGCACCCTTTCGGACAAGGACGCGGCCCGCATCCGCAAGAAGATCGTCAAGCGCGTGGCCCGGGAAGTGGGCGGCGTGCTGCGGGGTTGAGGCCCCCGCGGCCCGAAAACCCAACGCCCCGTCGTCGCGGCGGGGCGTTTTTGATGGTCAGGGCGCGGGTTCAGGCGTCGCGCGGTCGCACCACGGCCAGCACCTGATCCCGCTCCACCGCGTCGCCGGGCTGGACCCGCAGGTCGTGCACCACGCCGTCGAAGGGGGCCTGCACCCGCAGTTCCATCTTCATGGCTTCCAGCAGCAGCAGGGTCTGGCCGGCCTGCACGGCCTGACCTTCCTCCACCTGCACCGCGCGCACCTGCGCGGGCATGGGCGCGCGCAGCGTGCCGTCGCCGCTCCCGGCCGCGCTCTCC
>JAADEN010000159.1 GCA_013153375.1 Chloroflexota bacterium
GGTCGCCTACGGCCCATTTGCCACTGGCATTGTCGTAGGTGCCCTGCGTCGCGGTGTGGCTCTGGTAGGTGTAGCCTGACGGCAACTGGTCCGTGACCTCGACATTGGTCGCGTCATCCGGGCCATTGTTGGTCACCGTGACCGTGAAGGTCACCTGGTCACCAGGACCCGCGGTGGTCGGGCTCACCGTCTTGGTCAACGACAAATCCGCACGCGGGATGTAAGTAATCTGGGTGGTGGCATAATCGTCTTCGTTCGGGTCACCGTTGCCCGGGGTGCTATCCGGATCATATTGGTCGGACGCGGTCACCTCCGCGGTGTTGGTGTAATTCCCGCTGGCTTTCACCGTGGCCTGGAAGGTCAGGGTGACGCTTTCGCCACTGCCCAACGGCTCCACGGTCCACTTCAGCGTCGGCGCGCTGGTGTCGTCGGTGGTGATGGTCGCGCTCGTGGAGCCCGCGTTGCCGCCAATGCTGCCGGCCACATAAGTGTAGCCGTCCGGCACCACATCCGTCACTTCGACATCGGTCGCAACACTCGGGCCGTCGTTCGTCAGCGTCAGGGTGAAGGTTACCGTGTCCCCGGCCCCCGCGGACGCAGGATCCACCGACTTGCTCAAACGCAGATCGGCTTTGAACGAAGGCGCGTCAGGACAGGAGGTGCCATCGTTGCGGGTGGTGACTTGCGTGTTCGTAACCCAAATAGCAGTGGGCGAACCGGTGTCGTAATCGTCAATCTGATAAAGGCCGCCGTTGTTGTTGCTGACATACAGATTGCCCAGGCTGTCCGTGAACGCCGCGCCGTAAATATTGTTTCCACTTGGGAGGCCAGGGACCGCGACCTGCGTCACGGTCATGTTCGTCAGGTCCCACTTGTACAAATACTGATTATCCACGCCCCAGAAGGCGTCTGTGCCATCGATATAGACAATATCTGCCACATAGTTGTTGGGGCCCGAGAACTGAAGGATCTCAAAAGTATTGGCACCCACATCGATCTTCACAAGATCGGTGCTCCAACGGGCATAGAGATATCCATCCCGATCCATGCTGCCCGCGAACAGCGAGGGATTCAAAGATTCCAAGGTGTCGCCATTGGCGTTTACGGGGGAACCGAGATCGTGGGCCACGCCGTCGTTGCCGATCATCAACAGGTGGTTCTCCCAGGTAGCACTTTGGTAGCCCAACGCGTAAATGATGCCCGTGCGCACATCCCATCCCATGGCGTTGTAATAATCGGGAGAGGTGCCGACCAGGCTATAGGTGCCCGTATCGGGATCCAAGACTTTCAAATCTTTCGACAACACCTGATAGAGCCCCGATTGACATTGGAACGGGTTGCAGGCCGCGGTATTGTCGGGATCGGTAACCGCGGCCGTATTGCTCTGGCCTCCATCGGCCACAATGGGCACCCCGTCGGCGTCCACGCCTCCCGTCAACGCGCCGCTGGAATCGACATCGCTGGAGGTGAAAGTGCCGCCCGCCTCGATGGCGTCGTAACAACCATCGTTGTCCGAATCGGTGTCCAGGTAATCGGGAATGCCATCCCCGTCAAAATCGCAAACGATACCCTGAAAGCCAGCGTAAGTGACAGTGCCGGAACCGGTCGTGTCCCAATATTTGAGGACGATCTTGGAAACCGCGATGCCTTGAAAATCAAAGTCCACCGTGCCCCGATGGTTGCCGTCCGCGCCAGCTGCATTATCCGTGTAGAATTCGTTTCCGTTCACCTGCACAATGGTGTTGGAGACGGGGAAAGAGTACATGGAAGGATCGATGGCGACCATTTGGTCTTGGTCGTCGTAAACCTCGACCCGCACATGGTCCCCGTAATCAATATCGATGATGCGGAACTTCAGGCTGCGTACCAGGTCGGAGAACTCGAAGGTGGTCTCGATGTGGTTGCCTTCCGAGGTCGTCGTACCGCTGGGATGGCCCAGGCGGACGCCGACTTCGCCCGAGATGTGGGCGTCCGAGATCTCGTCCACATCGATCTCCGCATTGCCGTAGGTCTGGTGCTGGACATAGAGGAAGGCGGGGCCAATGTTCACATTCCCATTGATGAGGGAACTGGGACTTTGGCCGTCATACGCACTGAGATCGGCCTGCTCGTAAGTGGAACAGGTGATCTCGTCGGCGTCCAAAATGCCGTCGTTGTCGTCGTCGAGGTCGTCGATGTCGGGGACCCCGTCGCCGTCGGTGTCATAGGCGATGCCGGCCTGACCGTAATCGTCCTCGTTGAGATCGCCGTTGTTGGGCGTGCTATCGGGATCGCCCTGGTCCACCGCGGTCACCTCCGCGGTGTTGATGTGGTTGCCGCTCGCGTTGACCGTCGCGGTGATGGTCAGCGTCGCCGTGGCCCCGTTGGCCAGGTCGCCCACCGCCCATCTGCCGGTACCGCTGTCGTAGGTGCCCTGGCTCGGGGTGCTGGACACATAGGTGTAACCGTTTGGCAGTTCGTCCGTCACCTCGACATTGGTGGCCGTGTTGGGGCCATTGTTGGTCAAAGTGATGGTGAAGGTCACCGTGTCGCCCGCCCGCGCGGTGGCGGGATTCACCGTCTTCGAAAGTTCCAGATCGGCCGCCTGGGAGCAAGCCGCGCCATCGCCCTGGCCGTCGATGCCGCCCGTGCCTCCCAGATCCTCGATGGTTGCGGTGCCTTCGCCCTGGCCGTCCAAAGGCCCCCAGTTGGTCACCCGGAACAGATGGTAGTCGCCGTCGCTGGAAGTGGTGTTGAGCCACATGTACAAGCGGCCTTGAGCGTCGAACCACTGGGAGCCGGCATTCGTGTTCGCGGGCAGCGTTGCGCCCGTCAAAGCGTAGTGGGCGATCAGACTGCCATCGACCGGGCTGTAGACGAAAATGCCCTTCGTGGTGTCGTTGAGCATGTAGATGTTGCCGTTTTGCGGATGGATCGCCAAGTCCGCGCCGGGGTCACTGTCATTTTGTGTCAAAGTGTGGCCATTCTGATCCAGATGAATGAGTTCGACATACTGCGCGGTGGTCATGCTGGTCAAGCGCAACTTGAGCAAATACCAGCGGCCCGTCAGCGCGGTGCCCGTCGCCCGCACATAGATGTATTCCCCGGATGTGTCGATGTCCATCGCCACTTTGGCCAGCGAAACTCCGGAAGGCAAACCGGTGGTCGTGACCTGGGTGGCATTTCCATCGATGTCAATGGCGTAGAGTTCGCGGTCGTTCAAATCGACCGAGTAGAAGCGTTTGTACTTGATGCTGTACCCGAGGGTATTGGTGTAAATATCCGTCGTTGTGAACACTTCCTCGGGCGGGTTTGGGTGGTCGGGGTCAATCTGATAGAGGGTGGCCCAAGAGGATTTGGTGATCTTGTATCCATAGACCGTACAAGGCACATCGCCCTGGGCGGCCCGGGTCGGCGCGGCTTGCGACAACGCCAGCACCAAAAGCAAGCCCGCGCCCAGGCCAACCAGCAGGCGCGTCCACCAGGACCGGACGACAGACACCCGTTCTGTCTTCTTCATGTGTCATCTCCTCCATACGCGCCACACGCGTACCGTTTCGATGCGTTTTAACACCCGGCCTTCGAAAGGGTCTTGGATTGGCGATGGAAGGGGGACTCCCGGCTGGCGAAGCAAATCGCCCAAAGGCTGGCTTGGGTTATCCCAGCCCAGCCGCGTCCAGGACGATGTCCAGGTCAATCTCGCCGGAGAGGCCGGTCGAGCCAACCGCGTCCGGCCCTAAAAACACCAACGCGACAAGGTCACCCCCTGTCGCTGGTGCTACTTCCTCCCACGCTCGCGGTGAGCGTGGCCCCCGCTGTCGAGAGACTCTCATACTCGGTCCCTCAGTTGAGAATGACCCGGCGGCATCGTACACGATGAATCGGAACGAATGCCGTTGACGAACGACAAGACAACGCCAGGAGCCCTCCCGGTAGCGATGTGAAAAGGCCGTTCCTGTTTTACCATTCCCGCATTTTGCTGTCAAGCCAAATGATAAAGCCGCGAAAACGCCTCACTTTGACACCCCTTGCCCCGCGCAATGCGGCCAAAATACGCGTTTATCGACAAAATCGGCAATACGAGGCCGCCCAGATCAAGTTTTTGCTTTTTGGAGCCCCTCAAAAGCAAAAATCATAGGGGCTCGTTTTGAGGGCTTTTGAGCGGCCCCGCACGGGGACGCGGAGCCGACTCCTCCCGCCTCGGCCGAAATTCTCCTCAAACGAGAAGAATCGTGTTTGAAATTTGTCAGACAAACCGCCCTTCGGGGTATGAAATTCCGCTTTTCCCGGATTTGACCCTTTACAGAGCCGCCGCGCGCGTGTATACTGTGGGGTGCAATTATCCCAATTACTCAAACCCAATGCGGTTGTAGGAGGTGTCGTATGTTGTTCGCTCCGCGTGTCAAGGGTCAGGGTCTGGTTGAGTACGCGCTCATCCTGGTCCTGGTCGCTATCGTGGTGATCGCCGTGCTGGCCCTGTTGGGCCCCGCCATCGGCAATGTGTTCAGCAACATCATGACCAACATCTAAGTCGTCCAGACCGACGACCCAAAAGCCCCCACCTTGCGGTGGGGGCTTTTTTTTCTGGCCTGCTTTCTATAGCCCGCTTCGTGCTCAGCGCAGCAACGCGGCCAACTGCGCGGGGAACAGCGCGTAGAACTCCGTGGCCTTGACCACCTCGTCCAACGGCACCTGGTCCAGCACCGTGTGCGCGTAGATCTCGTCGCCCGGCCCAAAGCCGATGCTGGGGATGCGCGCCACCCCGGCCCAGTAGGTGCCGTTGGTGGAGAAGTCCCACTTGCCCGCGGGCGCGTCGGGCAGACCGATGAGCCGCCGCGTGGCCTGACCGGCCCGCACCACGGGATGGTCCTCCTCCAGCAGCCAGGGCGGGTAGAACTTCTCCACGGGCAACACGAAGCCCGTGTACGAGGGCTCCGCGTACTGCAGCACCTCGACCCACACCTTGTCCTTGCTCTCGGGCGGGATGAGGTCCGCGACCTGGCGCACGGCTTCCTCCTTGGTCTCGCCCAAAGTCATGCGGCGGTCAATGTAAATCACCGCCTCGTCGGGCACCGCGTTGATGCTGGCGGTCTTGACATGCATGTCGGTCACCGTGATCTTGCCGTGGCCCAAGAAGGGATGATCCCCCAACTGCGGCTCCATGTCGCGAATGCCGGCGATGACGGGCAGCAGGCGGTAGATGGCGTTGTCGCCCAGGTGGTTGCTGGCCGCGTGCGCGCTCTTGCCCTTGGCCACCACCTTCATCTCCACCCGGCCTTTGTGGCCCCGATAGACCTGCAACTTGGTGGGCTCGCCGATGACCACGAAGTCGGGCTTGATGCCGGGGTCCACCTCCACGAAGGCGCGCGGGGCCAGGCCGTCGCACCATTCCTCCATGTTGCCGAAGTAATACACGGTCCAGCCGTCCAGCAGGCCCAGGTCCCGGGCCAGGGCCAGGCCGTAGATCATACCCGGCGTGCTGGATTTTTCGTCACTGGCCCCGCGAGCGAACAAAATGCCGTTTTCGACCTTGCCTTTGAAGGGGTCCCATTCCCACTCGTCGGGGTCGCCGATGCCCACCGTGTCCACATGCGAGTCATACACCAGCACCCGCGGGCCGCTGCCGATGCGTCCCACGATGTTGCCCATCTTGTCGAAGCGGGCCTCGTCGAAGCCCAGAGCCTGCATCTCGGCGATGATGCGCTCCCCCACCTCCCGCAACTGCGAATCCATGCTGGGGATGGCGATGATTTCGCGCAAAAAGCGCAGGATGGCGTCCGACTGTTGGGCCACCCGGTCTTGGATCGTGGCGATGGTTTGAGGGTCCATGGCGGTTACTCCTGGGGGAAAAGATTTTACGGGCCGGGGGGCGTGGCAGAGGCGCGCGTTTCGCCGTCGCGCCCGCGCGGCCGTTGACGCCGGGCCAGTTCCGCGGCGATGGCGTCCAGAGGGATGTCGTGGGCCACCAAGAGCACCAACAAGTGGTAGGTCAGGTCGGCCACCTCTTCGACGAGGCGTTGCCGCCCCTGGCCCTTGGCGGCCAGCAGCACTTCGATGGCTTCTTCGCCGATCTTCTGCAAAATGCGATCCTCGCCCGCGGCCAGCAACTGCGCGGTGTACGATTCGGGCCGGGGATGATCGCGGCGCTCTTGCAGCACCCGATACAGGTCCTGGAGGGTGTTCATGCGGCCTCCTCGGGCGCGTAGGTCAGGCCGCGCCAGCGGTCCGCGGCCGGGTCGTAGGCCCGGTAGAAGCACGCGTTCGCGCCCGTGTGGCACGCGGGCCCGCGGGGCTCCACCCGCAGCAGCAGCGCGTCGCCGTCGCAGTCCACCCGAATCTCGACCACCCGCTGGGTGTGGCCCGAGGTCGCGCCCTTGTGCCACAGTTGCCCGCGGCTGCGGGACCAGAAGTGGGCCTCGCCCGTGCGCAGGGTCGCGGCCAGGGCTGCCGCGTTCATGTAGGCCAGCATGAGCACCTGGCCCGTGTGCGCGTCCTGGACGATGGCGGGCACCAGGCCCCGTTCGTCGAAGCGCACCTGGGCGGCCAAAGCGGGGGGCAGGGTCATGGCGCGGCCTCCGAAGGCGCGGCGTCGGTCCGGCCCACCGCGGAGCCTTCCTCCCCCAAACCCGGCAGCCGGGCGAACAAGCGGCGGTGCAGATCCGGGGGCAGCGCGACGGGCTCCCGGGCCGCGGCCCGGTAGAGGTACACGGTCTGACGCACCGTGTCCACCAGCACGCGGCAATCGGGGCAGTCCTGCAAGTGGGCTTCCAGCGCGCGGCACAGGTCGGCCTCCAGATCGCCGTCCACATAGAGCGCGATGGCGTCGAGCCAGCGGCGGCAGCCCGGGGGCAGGGTGCGGCTCATGGGCGGGCCTCCTCGTCCGCGGCGAAGTAGCGGGTCAGGGCCTCGCGCAGGCGCAGCCGGGCCCGGGCCAGGCGTTGTTTGACCGCGTCGGTGCTGATGCCCAGGATCTCCGCGGTCTCCTTGGTCGAGAAGCCCTCCACATCCCGCAGCAGGAACACGGCCCGCAGCGCGGGCGAGAGCCGGGCCACCGCGTCGTCGAGCACCTGACGGGTCTCGGCCGAGAGCAGGGCCTGCTCGGGCAGCACCTGCCAGTGGGTGAGCAGAATCTCCTCGGGAGGGCCGTCGTCGGGGCTCAGGGCCTCCAGGGAGAGGGGCGTGCTGCGCCGGCGGCGCAGGTGCATCAGGGCCTCGTTGGTGGCGATGCGGTAGAGCCAGGTGCTCAGGCTGGCCCGGCCCTGGAAGGTGTCCAGGCTGCGGTAGGCCTTGAGGAACGCCTCTTGGAGCACATCTTCCGCGTCCTGCGGGTCTTCGAGCAAGTACAACAAATGGCGGTACAAGCGGGGCGCGTACGCCTCGACCGCTTGCACGAAATGTTGCTGGGAGGGCGAGGAAACCGAAGCAGACATGACCCGAACCTTGAGGCTGCCCCGCGCCGGCCCTGGCCGCCGGGGGTGGCCCCAAGTATAGTCCCGCGGCCGCGAAAGGTCAATGCAACGCGCCCAAGACGGGCCACCGGCCGGCCGTTCCCACCGTCGCGCTCCTCACCTCGCAGGGAAAGGGGCGTGGCGGGCTTGCTACCCGCCGCGGGATGGGGCTTTCTCCCGGATGGACATGGCGACATCGCTGGCGTGCCTCCATCTTGGCGCCGGCCCGCGCCCAAAAGTGTGGTATCCTATTCCCACACGCATCAACAACGGAGCCGCGCGCGTCATCTCGTTCGGGTCGGTGGGTTGCCGACCCGTTTTGGTTTGCGCCCGGTGCCCACCGGGGATGGCCGAGGCTCCTGCTACGCTCAAAAGGAGCCTTTGCCATGACCAACCCTTTTCTCGCGTTGGGGCTGGAGCCGCGCTGGGTTGCCAACCTCACCGCGCTGGGCTATACCGAGCCCACACCCATCCAGGCCCAGGCCATTCCCCTGCTGCTGGCGGGGCACGACCTGCTGGGCCGTTCGCAAACGGGCACGGGCAAGACCGCGGCCTTCGGCCTGCCCCTGCTGCAATCGCTGGACCCTGACGCCACCCATGTGCAAGCCCTGGTGGTCACTCCCACCCGGGAGTTGGCCTTGCAGGTGACCCAAGCCCTGCGCGACTACGCCCGCGGCCAGGGGGTGTCCATCCTGCCCGTGTACGGCGGCCAGGGATACGGCCCCCAACTGCGGGCCCTGCGCCGCGGCCGGGCCGCGGTGGTGGTCGGCACACCGGGCCGTCTGTTGGATCTGCTCCAGCGGGGGGCCTTGCGCCTGGATCAGGTGCGCTGGGTCGTGTTGGACGAAGCCGACGAGATGCTCAGCATGGGCTTCATCGACGACATCACCACCCTGCTCGAAGCCACGCCGCCCGAGCGCCAGACCGCGCTGTTCTCGGCCACGCTGCCGCGGCCGGTGCGCGCCCTGGCCGAGGGCTACATGCGCGCGCCGCGGCACATCGCCATTCAGCCCCAGGAAACCACGGCCCGGGGCATCACGCAGCAAGCCTTCCGCGTCCGTGAGCGGGACAAACTGGCCGCGCTTACCCGGCTGCTGGCCGCGCATTCCATCGCCACGGGCCTCATCTTCTGCCGCACCCGGGCCAACACCCGCGCGGTGGCCCAGGCCCTCAACGACCACGGCTGGCCCGCGGCCGCGCTCCACGGCGACATGAGCCAGGCCGCGCGCGAGGATGTGTTCGCCGCGGTGCGCCGCGGGCATGTGCGCCTGCTGGTCGCCACCGATGTGGCCGCCCGCGGGCTGGACATCGCCCAGGTCTCCCATGTCATCAACTACGACTTGCCCACCGACCCCGAAGTGTACATCCACCGGGTGGGACGCACCGCGCGGGCGGGCAAAACCGGCCTGGCGTGGTCCCTGGTCACGCCGCGCGAGCGGGGGCTGTGGCGGCGCATCGAGCGCCGGGTGCGGCAGCGCATCCCCTTTGGCAAGTTGCCCTCGGCCCAAGACATCGCCCAGGCCCGGCAGTCCCGCTTGTTGGAGCAACTGCAACGCGCGCTGGAAGAGGGCGTGCCCGAGAGCCAGGCCGCGCGGCAGGTCTTGCACACCCTGGTGGATCAGGGCCACGACCCGCTGACCATCACCCTGGCCGCGCTGCACCTGGCCCAGGCCCATGAGCCCCAGGCCAAAGTGCTGCCCTTGCACGAGCCCACGGCCTGGACCTCCGAGCGCCGCGAGCACCGACGCCGCGGCGCATGGGAGCGGGAACGACGCCCCCGCCGAGAGCGCCGCGAGCGCGAGCCCGGCATGGTGCGCCTGGGCTTCGCCGCGGGGCGGATGCACGGCCTGCGGCCCGGCGATGTGGTGGGCACCCTGGCGTACCAGGCCCGCATTCCGGGCGCGGTCATCGGCCGCATCCAAATCGGCGACGACACCACCTGGGTGGATGTGCCGCAGGACTATGTGGACCAAGTGCTGGCCCACGACGCGTTCCGCTGGGGCCGCCGCACGGTCAAGGTGTGGAAAGCGTAAAAACGAAGCGAGGAGCAGGAAGCAAAGAGCGGGGAGCCTTTCGACGCTCCCCGCTTCCTGCTTGTATGATAAAAGAGAGGGGGCGGTAGACCGTACTCCTGCAGGGCCTATGGGAGAGCCCGACGGCGAAGGTAGGTCACCGCCCCCTTCATCCCACCAAGCCCATAGGGCGGATAGTAGATGGGGCCTTCAGCCCGAATACAAGCAGGCCCAGGGCTTGGCACCTCACAAAGGAGGATAGGATGACGGCCAAAAGCACCTTTATCTATACCATTGGTGTGGATATTGCGCAAGCGGAATGTGTCTGGGCGGCCTATCATCATCCGACCCAGACTTTCCTGGCCCGCGGCACGGTAGCCCGCACGCAGGAAGCGTTGGCGGCATGGGCCGCGGAACTGCAGCGCCAGTGGCCCCAGGCCCTGGTGGTGTTGGAAGCCACCGGCGGTCTGGAGCGGGCGGTCCGACGAGCGTTGCAGGAGGTGGGCCTGGCCGTGGCGATCGCCAACCCGAAGCGGGTGCAGCGGATGCGCGAAGCGGGTGGGAAGGCGAAGACGGACCGTCTCGATGCCGAGACTTTGGCCCTGTGGGGGGCGTTGTATGGTCGGCCCCAGCCGCCGGTCTCGTTGGCGGAGGAGCGGATGCGGGACTTGTTGCTGCGCCGCGAGCAGGTCCAAGCCATGGTGCACCAAGAGCGCATGCGGCTGCGCCAGGCCCAGGACGCTTTCGTCCGAGCGCAAATCCAGGCCGTCATCCAATTGCTGGAAAAGCAAAAGGCCGACCTGGAGGCGGAAATTCGTCGCCAGTGGCAACGGTGGCAGGAAGAGGTGCCCCAGGTGGCCGACGATGTGGCGCTGTTGATGAGTCTGCCGGGGGTGGGGTTCCAGACTGCGCTGGAGTTGCGGGTGTGGATGCCGGAGTTGGGGACGCTGCGGGCGAAAGAGGTGGGGGCGCTGAGCGGGACGGCTCCCCAGGCCCGGGACAGCGGGAAACGCCGAGGAAGACGCCGGATTCGAGATGGCCGGCGGCGGGTACGCGGGGCATTGTACATGACGGTGTTGACCGTGCTTCGACGGAAGGAAGGGCCGTTGTGGGCCTTCTACCAACGATTGCGGCAACGGGGGAAACCGTTTTATGTGGCGGCGACGGCGTTGATACGGAAGATCTTGGTGATTGCGAATGCCATGCTGCGGGATCGGCGGCCCTGGAACCCGCCGCAGGCGCAGACACGCTTCAGATTTCATCCCGTTTCTCCCTTGACAACATCATAGTAGCCTTCCCGCTTCCTTCCCGCTTCCTGCTTCCCTCGCGTCGGGCAGCCCTTGACAAGGGCGGGTTTTGCCGTTATCTTTGTTTACAGCATAAACAAGTCTGCGGAGGCGAAAGATGGGCGGGCCGATGGCGGGCGATCCATTGCAGTGGGCCGAGGGCGCGTTGCGGCGCTATTGGAGCGAGGACGGGCTGACCGATGTGGTGGTGGGCCTGTTCCTGGTGGCCTACGGCTGGCTGTTCGAGCAAGGGCAGCAGCACGACGCGGCCTGGGCCAAGGTGCTCCTGATCGCGTTGGTGCTGGTTGTGGCCTTGCGGATGCGGGCCGTGATCCACGCGCTCAAGATGCGCTGGGTCTATCCGCGCGCCGGTTACGCGCGGCCCCGCGCCCTGCCCCGCGAGACGCGCCTCAAGCGCAGCGCGTGGGTGCTGGCGGCCGCGCTGCTGGTCGTGGGCCTGCTGATCGCCCTGGATCTGCCATCGCGGGTGGTCTGCGGCTTGACGGGCGCGCTGATGACCTTTCTGTGGGCCTGGATCGGCTGGCGGAACGGCACGGCCCGGCACTTCTTCCTCGCGGCCGTGAGCGGGGGATGGGTGCTCTGGCACCTGCTCCGACCGGGCGTGGTCTGCGACCTGGTCGCGCTGTTCATCCTGACGGGCTTGTTGGAAATCGCGCTGGGCCTGTTCGCGTTCGGGCGCTTTTTGCGCAAGTATCCCCAGGCTCAGGGAGGCGCGCCATGACCGCCAGCGGGTCCTCTCAGGATGCGGCGCGCGGCCTGCCGCGGGTGGATCCCCTGATCCATGTCCCCGCGCGGCTGGCCATCGTGGCCACCCTGGCCGCGGTGGAGGAGGCGGACTTTCGCTACCTGCTGCGGGCCACGGGCTTGACCAAGGGTAATCTGTCGGCCCACTTGAGCAAACTGGCCGACGCGGGCTATGTGCACATCACCAAGACCTTCCGCGGCAAGTATCCCTGGACTTTGTGTCGGCTGACGCCCAAGGGCCGGGCCGCGTTCGAAGCCTATCGGCAGGCCATGCGGGCCTACCTGGACCCCGCGCCGCCCGGAGGCGCGCAGGCCGCGGCGCGCGCCCCCGACGACGCGTCGGACCGCTCTTGAGCCGGCCCGCGGCGATGGAGGGCTCGGCCTTCCCGCGATGGAAGGTCGGGCTTTTCGCGTTTGCCTTGGTCGGCGCGCCTCAGCACAGCCCCTGGTACGAACCGCCCTCCACGGGCAGCAGCACGCCCGTGAGGTACGACGCCGCGGGGGAGAGCAAGAAGGCCACCGCGCGGCCCAGTTCCAGCGGTTCGGCCATGCGGCCCAGCGCGCTGGCCCGGGCCTGGGCCGCAAGTTCCTCGTCCACCGTGGTGCCCTTCTGCCGGGCCCGATAGGCCAGCAGTTCGGTCACCCGCTCGGTGCGGGTCCAGCCGGGCAGGACCGCGTTGAAACGCAGGCCCTCGGGGCCCAATTCCAAAGCCAGGCTCTTGATGAGGGCCACCGCGGCGGCGCGCATGGTGTTGGAGAGCACCAGGTTGGGGATGGGCTGTTTGGCCGAGATGGAGGTGATGGCCACCACACTGCCCAGGTCCGAGGCGCGCAGCGCGGGCAGCGCGGCCCGAATCAGGCGGACATGGAACAGAAAGGCCAGGTCGAAGGCCCGGTACCAGGTCGCGTCGTCGAACTCCTCGAAGCGGCCGGGCGGCGGCCCGCCCGCGTTGGT
Source organism: Chloroflexota bacterium (assembly GCA_013153375.1). Lineage (GTDB taxonomy): Bacteria > Chloroflexota > Anaerolineae > Anaerolineales > DRMV01 > JAADEN01. Next base: position 12,446 of record JAADEN010000159.1, read on the forward strand.
CACCAGCCCGTCCAGGCCGCCCAGGGCTGCGGCGGCTTCGCGCACCACCCGGGCTGCGTCGTCGGCCTGGCTCACATCGCCCACGATGGGCACCACCTCCGCGGCCGTGGCCGCGCGCAGGCGTTGGGCCGCGGCGTGCAGCGTGTCCGCGTGGCGGGCGTTGATGGCGAGACGCGCGCCTTCCTGGGCCAGCACCTGGGCCACCGCGTAGCCCAATCCCCGGCTGGCGCCCGTCACCAGCACCCGTCGGCCGTGCAATTGCAGATCCATAGCCACCTCCTGAAGGCCCGAGATGCGGGCGTCGTCCCCTGCGGCGCGGGCCCCCGGTTCCTCCTCCCCCGGCTTGAGAGGGATTGTACCCGCTTTTGGGCCGGGCTACCACGGCACCCGAATTTCCAGCAGGGTGGGCCGGGTGACGCGCCAGGCCGCGGCCAGCGCGGCCGGCAGGGCCGGGTCCGCGAGGTCGTAGGCCGTGTAATCCCAGCCGAAACCGCGCGCCGGGGCCGCGAAGTCCAGGTCCAACGGCACCCGAAACGCGGCCGTGAAGGGCGGCTCGTACGCGGCGATGGGCAGGC
>JAADEN010000108.1 GCA_013153375.1 Chloroflexota bacterium
ATCCCACGGGAGCAAAATCCATCATAGAAATTTTTAACATAGATGATGGCCAAATTACACAACTGGCTGAAGATGGCAGAATCTCTGGATACCCACTCTGGTTGCCGGACAAACAAATGGTTTGGTACATAGCATATGACCTATACGCCAATCCCGCGAAGAATCGCAGTCGCTTGATGGCTGCAGCATTGGGAGATGGGCGCTCTCAACTGGTACTAAATGATGTCACTCAGCCGCTTTTCGTAATGCCCAACAACAGAGAGGTGGTTGTTTTGGGTCCGAATCGGCGAGAATTGATAAAAGTAGACATGCTTACCGGAAGTACATCCCCACTCAAGGAGATGTGGGAGTTTGCTGGGCGGAGTACCAGGCTTTTCCAATCTTCTCAGCATTCGAGCTTGCAAAGAACCGTTCTTTATAATGATGCAGCTTTCCTTGTATTAGATTTGACCACGGGAGCGACAACTGAGCTAAGTTTAGGGAAATGGCAACAGGAGACGCGCTGGGCACTGGATGCCCGCTGGAGCCCCGATGGAAGACTTCTGGCTGTGAAGGTCACGGCAGGTCGGCTGCCTAACCCGTACAGTTCCTTGTTAATTCTGGACATCGAGAAGGAATGCTCCTGGGAAATCCCTATCTCGCCCCCCTTTCATATCTACAAGATGGCCTGGTCACCTGGAGGGCGATACCTACTCTTATCGGGAGAGGTGGGCACCATTCCACCGGGGTATCCCATCATTGAGCATCGCTTGCTTGATTTGGCAACAAAGCAAGAGCGCAAGATGAACTTGTGGGACACGGATACCGGTGGTGCGGAGTTTGAGTGGTCTCCTGATGGGAAAACGATCATCACCAATTGTGCGACCCCCGAGGGAGGCGCTTTGTGCACTATTACAGTAGAGGTAAAACCATGAAGTCACAGGCATCCTTCACAAGCCTTGTGCCGATTTTCTCTGGTATTTTCGGCTCTCAGGTTTTCCTTCGCTATTCAAAGCCGATTCAGTTAGGAGAGCCGTACCAGGATATCGGAGTGAAGATGTATCCGTTGACAAAGTCCGGCGCGCTCAAAATAAACCGTCCATCTGGACGCCCAGCGGACGTGGCTGGGCTGCGCGCCAACCGCGGCCGCGAAAGGCAAGGCCACCCTCGCCCGCCATCTCCTCGGACAGCCACGTCCCACCGCTGACGCCATCCCCCACGCCCAAAAAACACCGTCCCCGGTCGTTCAACCACGGCCGGGGACGGTGCCATAGGGGGAGAGGCGGGACAAGGCCGCGGGGCGCGCGTTCAGATCCCGCGGCTCATCTTCTCGTGCACCACTTCCCGGAAGCGCTCGCGCACGCCCTCGAAGGGGATGCGCTGCAGCACTTCGTCGAAGAAGCCCTCCACGATGATGCGCTTGGCCTCGGATTCGGACAGGCCCCGGGTGCGCAGGTAGAACACCTGCTCGTCGTCCACCCGGCCCAGGGTCGCGCCGTGGGTGCAGCGCACTTCGTTGGCCATGATCTCCAGGCCGGGGATGGAATCGGCCCGCGCGCCTTCGCTCAGAATCAGGTTGCGGTTGGCCTGGTAGCCGTCGGTGTGCTGGGCCTCGGGCGCGACATAGATCATGCCCTGCCACACCGAGCGGGCCGTGTCCTTGAGCGCGCCTTTGAACAGCAGGTCGCTGGTGGTGTGGGGCGCCAGGTGGTTCTGCTGCGTGTCGTGGTCCATGTGCTGATGGTCGTCCGCGAAGTAGAAGCCCGACATGTAGCCTTCCGCGCCCTCTTCCACCAGGTCGATCTCCATGAAGGACTTGAGCAGGCGGCTGCCCACCGAACCGAAGATCCAGTTGGCCTGGGCCTCGCGATGCACCTTCACCCGCTCGTGGCTGAAGTGCCACACATGCTCGCCCCAGGACTGCAATTCCACCAGGCGCAGGTCCGCGCGCGCGGCCACATGCACTTCCATCACCCCGGCGTGCAGGCTGGGCTGCTGCTGATTGGGCGAGGCCCATTCCACGATGACCGTGGCCGACGCGCCTTCCTCCAGCCACACCAGCACATGGTCGAAGTGGGCCACATTTTCGCCCGGGCCCCACAGCAGCGCGTGCAGGGGGCGCTCCAGGTGCACGCCCGCGGGCACATAGACCAGCACGCCGTTCTGGGCCAGCGCGTGGGCCAGGGCCGCGAACTTGCCTTCGGCCGGGGGCACGACCTGGCCCAGCAGGTCGGCCAGCAGGTCGCCGTGCTGGGCCTCCGCGGTGCGCAGGTCCAGGAAGAGCACGCCCTGGGCCTCCAGCGCGGGGTCCACCCGGCGCAGGTGCAGCCGCGGGCCGTGGAGCACCAGTTCGCCCGCGGGGGCTTCGTCGGCCAGGGCCCGCAGCAGGTCGGGCGTGGGCTCGGGGGCCTCGCGGCCCTGGGCCAGAGCCGCGGGGCTGGGCATACGCCGGATGTTGGTGCGCCGCCAGGGCTCGTCCTGGGTGGTGGGCCAGGGCAGGGCTGAGAAGATTTCCCAGGCCTCCTGCCGCCAGGCCCGCACCGCGGGGTGGGTGGCGACGATGGCTTCGGGGCCGAAGGTCAGGTGGGGTCCGGTTCGGCGGCGGGTGCCGCGACGAACGACGACTTGTTTGGGCATGAATACCTCCGATGATGCGCGTATGACTTCCGGCGGCCTGGCTCAGCCGATGGAGCCTTCCATCTCCAACTGCACCAGGCGGTTGAGTTCCACCGCGTACTCCATGGGCAGTTCCCGCACCAGGGGCTCGATGAAGCCGGCCACGATCATGGTGGTGGCCTCTTCCTCGCTCAGGCCCCGGCTGCGCAGGTAGAACAACTGCTCCTCGCCCACCTTGGAGACCGAAGCCTCGTGGCCGATGGTCACATCGGGCTCCTCGATCTCCATGTAGGGGTAGGTGTCGGAGCGGGAGTGCTCGTCGATGAGCAACGCGTCGCACACCACATTGGAGCGGGCCCGTTTGGCGCCCCGCTGCACCCGCACCAGGCCGCGGTACGAGGCCCGGCCCGTGCCCTTGCTCACCGACTTGGACACGATCTTGCTGGTGGTGTCGGCCGCGATGTGGATGACCTTGCCGCCGTTGTCGATGACCTGGCCGTCCTTGGCGAAGGCCATGGAGAGAATCTCGCCGTGCGCGCCCGGCTCCAGCAGGTAGCACGAGGGGTACTTCATGGTGACCTTGGAGCCGATGTTGGCGTCCACCCACTCCATGGTCGCGTCGCCGTACACCAGCGCGCGCTGGGTCACCAGGTTGTACACATTGGTGGACCAGTTCTGGATGGTGGTGTAGCGGAAGCGCGCGCCCCGCTTGACGATGATCTCGATGACGCCCGTGTGCAGCGAGTCGGTGCTGTACAGGGGCGCGGTGCAGCCCTCCACATAGTGGGCCTCCGCGCCCTCGTCGATGATGATGAGGGTGCGCTCGAACTGGCCGATGTTGGCCACATTCAGGCGGAAGTAGGCCTGCAAGGGCTGTTCCACCTTGACGCCCGGCGGCACATAGACGAAGGAGCCGCCGGACCACACCGCGGAGTTCAGGGCCGCAAATTTGTTGTCCTCGATGGGCACCACTTTGCCGAAATATTGCCGAAACAGGTCGGGATGGTCCCGCAGGCCGTCCTCGATGCTCTTGAAGATCACGCCCTTGCTTTCCAGTTCTTCCTTGACCCGGTGGTACACCATCTCGGACTCGTACTGCGCGCCCACGCCGGCCAGGAACTTCTGCTCGGCCTCGGGGATGCCCAGGCGCTCGAATGTGCGCTTGATGTCCTCGGGCACCTCGTCCCACGAGCGGCCGGCGCGCTCGGCGGGCTTGACATAATACACGATGTCGTCGAAGTTCAGGTCCGACAGATCAGGCCCCCAGTTGGGCATGGGGCGCTGGATGAAGTGCCGGTAGGCCCGCAGCCGAAAGTCCAACATCCACTCGGGCTCGCCCTTGAACGCCGAAATCTGACGCACCACCTCTTCGCTCAGGCCCTTGGGGGCCTTGTACACATAAGTCTCGGGCGACTTCCAGCCGTAACGATACTCTTCCAGGTCGCGTAACAGGGCTACATCTTGCGTCGTCATGGTTGCCTCCAGGGGAAAGGCTCTCGGGCCGGGTCAGGCCGCGGAGGCCAGGGGCTCGACATCTTGGACCCAGCGTTTGTAGCCCTCGGCCTCCAGTTGGTCGGCCAGTTCGGGGCCGCCCGAGGCCACGATGCGCCCATCCACCAGGATGTGCACATAGTCGGGCCGGATGTGATCCAGAATGCGCTTGTAGTGGGTGATGATGAGGAAGCCCCGCTCGGGCCCGCGCAGCGCGTTGATGCCGTGGGCCACCGCGCGCAGCGCGTCGATGTCCAGGCCGCTGTCGGTCTCGTCCAGGATGGCGAACTCGGGGTCCAGCACGGCCATTTGCAGCACCTCGGTCTTCTTCTTCTCGCCGCCGCTGAAGCCGTCGTTGAGGTAGCGGCCCGCGAAGTCGGGGCTCAGGCCCAGCAGCCGCATCTTCTCGGTGAGCAACTTGCGGAATTCCAGCACCGAGATGCCGGGGTCGTCGGGGTTCTGCGCCCGGCGCTTGGCGTTGAGCGCGGCCCGCAGGAAGTTGGCCACGGTCACGCCGGGCACGGCCACGGGATACTGGAAGGCCAGGAACAGCCCCAGGTGGGCCCGCTCTTCGGGGTCCAACTCCAGGATGTTCTGGCCCTTGAAGATCACCTCGCCCTCGGTGACCTCGTAGGCGGGATGGCCCATGAGCACATAGGCCAGGGTGCTCTTGCCCGCGCCGTTGGGGCCCATGAGCGCGTGCACTTCACCCTTGCGCAGGGTCAGGTTCAGACCCTTGAGAATCTCACGCTCCGCGGTGCGGGCGTGCAGGTTGCGAATGTCCAGGATGTCCGACATAGGGGCTCATCTCCTTGAGAAAGGGTTGCCAACCGTCGTTGCTTTGGATCGTGGCCCCATTATAGGGGTTTGGCCCCCGGTCGTCAAGATTTGGAAGAGAAAAATCTAAAAAATCTTGACAACCGACAGGGGGCGCGGTATACTAAAGGCACCACGAGGCAGGGACATGGGAAAAACGCGAGATCGCTTGCTACGATTGCTCTTGACACGGCCGCGGCGCACGGTCAAGGAGTTGGCCGCGGAATTGGGCATTAACCCCATTTCGGTGCGGCACCATCTGACGCGGCTGGAAGCCGAAGGCTTGATCGCGTCGGAGGAAGAGCGCCACGGCGTGGGCCGTCCGCGGCGGGTGTACTACCTCACGCCTTTGGGGCTGGAGAAGTTCCCGTCGCGGTATGTGCAGTTCACCGTGCGGCTGCTGCAGCAACTCAAGCAGACTTTGCCGCCGCAGATGGTGGGGCAGTTGTTCGCCCAGATGGCCCGCCAGATGGCCGAGGAGTACGCGCCGCAGGTGGAGGATTTGACCCTGGAGCAGCGGCTGGATTTTCTGGCCCAGTTGCTGCAACAAGAGGGCTTCACCGTGGAATGGGAGCGGCAGGGCGATCACTATGTGCTGCGCGAGATCTCGTGTCCCTACTTGCACATCGGGCAAAATCATCCCGAGGTGTGCACCGTGGATGAAAATCTGATCGCGGCGCTGCTGGACATTCCCGCGGCGCGGGTGCAGTGCATCCTGGACGGTGACCACGTGTGCACCTATGTCATTCCGGCCCAAGTGCAGGCCTCAACTCTACCTCAGGAGCAAGCGTCATGAGCGACCGCCCCAACGAGAACGAGCCGCAAACCACGGCCACGCCGCAAGACGAGGCCGCCCAGCCGCAGCCGGGCAGCAATCGCCCCCGCTGGGACATCGAAGAGACGCATCCCGACAAGGTCGAAGAACTCATCAAAGGCTTCCGCACGGTGGTGGACCCCGAAATCGGGTTGGACATCATCACTTTGGGCCTGGTGCGCAATGTGCGCATTGATCCCGAGAAGAACGAGGCCCTGGTGACCATGATTTTGACCACGCCGTTCTGCCCTTACGGCCCCGCGCTGCTGGAAATGGCGCGGCAGAAGGCCGAGCAAGTCCTGGGCATGCCCACGGCCATCGAGATGGGCACCGAAGTGTGGGACATGTCCATGGTCGAGGACGGCGAACTGCTCAAGAAGTGGGGCCTTTGGTGGTGAAGTAAAACCTGTCCTTCTCAAGCGAACGACCACCTTGCACAAGGGAACTGCGCGGGCTGCCCGGCCCGCGCAGTGTTTTTGGGCCGGCCTGTCGCGCGGGGCAGGCCAAGGCCGTAGAAGCCGCGTGGCGTTGCGCATCCGGCCTGCAAATCTGCGCCGGGCGACCGGCCGATCGCCCCTACCGTTGCCACATCGTCGTCGCTGGCTTTCCCGCGCCGCGGGGGACGCGTGGTATACTCCGCCTGGTTTTGGGTTCTGCCGCGCCGGCCGGACTGGCGGCGTTGGCCGAAATTCGTTCGGGGCCGTGGGACGGGCCGTGGCCGCCCGCTACGGACTCGAAGCACGAGGAGGCGCTCATGCGTCAACGGATCCGCTGGCTTGGGTTGTGGCTGGGCCTGCTCGGCGGCCTGCTGGGGTGGTCCGCGGGGCCGGCGCGGGCGCAGACCGCGGTGGAGCACATGCCTCTGGTGCAGGTCGCGCTGTGGCCCGAGTACGATCGCCCCGAGATGCTGGTCATGTACATCATCCACCTGCCCGAGGATGTCACGCTGCCCACCGAGGTGGCCGTCCGCATCCCCGCGGCGGTGCAGGCCCCCTCCGCGGTGGCGGTGCGCACGCCCGAGGGCCGCTTGCTCAACGCGGCCTATCGCATGGAGGCCGATCCCTCGTCGGCGGCGTGGCGTTTGGCGGTCGTCGAAGCCACGGAGCCGATTTTGCACCTCGAATTCTACGACGCGCTGCAGGTGGACGGCACGACGCGGCGCTATGTCTATCGCTGGCCCGGCAACTGGACGGTGGACAATCTCTCGGTGGAAGTGCAGCATCCGCTGGCCAGCGTCGCCATCGAGATCACGCCCGAACCCACGCGCATCGAAGAGCGGGACGACGGGCTGCGTTATTCGATTGTGGAGTTCGGCGCGCTCCCGGCCGGGCGCGAGGTGACGGTCGAGGTGGTGTACGAAAACCCCACGGGCGAGTTGACCCGCTCGCCTATGCAGATCCCCGAGGCTGAGCCCACGCTGGAGATTGCGACGCCCGAGGTGAAGGAAGTGCCGCGCTGGACCGAGTTCCTGTGGCCGTGGGTGCTGGCCGGCGTGGGTATTCTGCTCTTGCTGCTGGCGTTCTGGTTGTACTGGCGCGGCAATCAACGCCCCCTCCCGCGCGCCACGGGCGCGCCGCGCCGCGGCGGTCCCGCGGCCGACACCAGACCGGTGGCCGGGGACGAAATTCGCTATTGCCCCCAGTGCGGCACGCGTGCCCGTCCGGGCGACCGTTTTTGTCGCTTGTGCGGCACGCCATTACGCTGAGCCCGGCCGTTCGCGGAGCCTTTCCCCCATTTTTTGAGGCTTGTAGAGGCCAGCCGTTGTGGCCGTGAACATGACGAAAATCACGGGTTTCGGTTTATCTGGGCTAAGCCGGATTTAATGCGCCTATGGCACACTTAGATGCAGCGTTGAAAGGGTATCGTATGGAGGCTCTGGTATGCAAAATCGTAAGTACTTGATCGGCGGCGGCCTCATTTTGGCGGCGGTGATTTATCTGGTCATTTCGTCCACCAAGGCCAACGCGCAGTATTTTTTGACGGTGGACGAGTTGCTGGCCCGCAAGGACGAGATGGTCGGGCGGCAGGTGCGCCTGTCGGGCGCGGTGATCGGCGATACCATTCAGTACAACCCTGACGATTTGGAATTGCGCTTCATGATCGCGCATGTGCCCGGCGATCTGGACGAGGTGGAGTCGGAGGGCGGTCTGGCCGCGGTGCTGGCGGCCGCGGTGCGCGACCCGAACCGGAATCGCATCGAGGTGGTGTACTACGGCCCCAAGCCCGACCTGCTGCGCAACGAGGCCCAGGCCATTTTGACGGGCACCCTGGGCGAAGACGGTGTGTTCTACGCGGACGAGTTGTTGCTCAAATGTCCGACGCGCTATGAAGCCGCGGAGCCGCAAGCCGCGGACGGCCGCTGAGCCGCGGCCGCTCCCTGCTGCGGGTCGGGCGGTTCTGGGCGCTGCCCGGCCCTGGTCGGAACGAGGAGAAGAGTCCCCATGGCAGCCATAATCGGACAGGCCGCGCTCAGCGTGGCCTTGATGTTGGCCCTGTATGCGGTCAGCGCTTCTTTGGTGGCCGCGTACTGGCACAAGCCCGAATGGGCCACCAGCGCGCAAAGGGCTTTGCTGGCGATTTTCCCTTTGCTTACCCTGGCGGTGGGTATTCTGGTCTGGGCGCTGGTGACCTACCACTACGAACTCACTTATGTGCACGAGGTCTCCGAGCGGGCCATGCCCCTTTATCTGCGGGCCACCGCGCTGTGGGGCGGACAGGCCGGCTCGTTGCTTTTCTGGTCGTGGCTCATGGCCGCGTTCGCGGCCGCGGTCACGCTGCGCGATTGGCGCCGCGACCGAGAGATGTTGCCCTGGGTGGTGATGGTCACCGCGGGCACGCTGGCGTTCTTCCTGTTCTTGAATGTGGCGCTCGAGAGCCCCTTCAAGCGTTTTTGGCTGTTGCCCAACGGCGACATCGAGGCTTATGTCCTGCCTCCGGCCGGCGCGCAGTTGTTCGTGCCCAAGGACGGCCGCGGGCTCAACCCCCTGCTGCGGCATCCGGGCATGGTGGCCCACCCGCCTTTCCTGTATCTGGGCTTCGTGGGCTTCGTCATCCCTTACGCGTTCGCCATGGCCGCGCTCATCGTGGGCCGTCTGGACGCGCGCTGGATCCGTCTCACCCGCCGCTGGGCGCTGGTGTCGTGGCTGTTCCTTTATCTGGGGCTGATTTTGGGCTCCCGCTGGGCCTATGATGTGCTGGGTTGGGGCGGCTATTGGGGCTGGGATCCGGTCGAGATCTCCGCGTTCATGCCCTGGCTCACGGGCACCGCGTTCCTGCACTCGGTGATGATTCAAGAGCGGCGCAACATGCTCAAGCACTGGAACATGCTGCTCATCATCCTGACCTACGATTTGGTCATCTTCGGCACTTTTTTGACCCGCTCGGGCGTGCTTTCGTCGGTGCATTCCTTTGCCCAGAGCGCGATCGGCCCGGCCTTCTTCATCTTCATCACCCTGACCTTCCTGGGTTCCATGGCCCTGTTGGGCTGGCGGTGGAACGACCTGCGGGGCCAGGAGCAGATCCAATCCGCGTGGTCGCGGGAGGCGCTGTTCCTCTATACCAACCTGGTGTTCTTGAGCATGGTGGCCGTGAACTTCTGGGGCGTGGTGTATCCCATCGTGTCGGAGTTGGTGACCAACCAGAAGGCCACGGTGGGGCCGCCGTACTACGAGCGGGTGATGGGGCCCTTGAGCGCGTTGATGCTCTTTCTCATGGGCCTGGCCACCGTCGCGCCGTGGGGCAAGGTGGACACCAAGCGGCTGTGGCGCATGGCGGCCAAGCCCGCCGCGGTGGGACTGTTGCTTCCGGCCTGGGCCTGGTGGCAGGGCTATCGCAAGCCGGGCGCACTGCTGGGCTTCGCCCTCATCGGCTTCGTCATCGCGGTGGTGCTGTACGACATCGCCCGCGGGGCCTGGGCCCGGCGGCGGGCGCACAAGGAGCCCTGGTGGCTCGCGGTGGTGCGCCTGATGACCCGCAACCGGCGGCGCTATGGGGGTTACATCGTGCACTTGAGCATCGCCATCATGGGCATCGGCATCATCGGCATCGAGTACTTCCAGTTGGAAACCCAGCGCACCCTGGCCGCGGGCGAGTCCATCACCCTGGGCGACTACACCATGGTATATGACTCGGTGGCCATTTTCAACACCAACGACGGGCGTCAGGTGGCCCGGGCCACGGTGCGGGTGCTGGACGAGCGCGGGCGGCAGGTGGCCACCCTCTATCCGCGGCAGGACTACTACATCCGCGACCAGCAGCCCATGACCATTCCGGGCGTGTTGAGCACCTGGGGCGAAGAGTTCTATGTGCTGCTGGTGAGTTGGAAGCCCATCACGGCCGAAGGCGCGACCTTCAAGGTGTATTACAATCCCCTGGTCAAGTTCTTGTGGGCCGCGCCGTGGGTGGCCATCGCCGGCACTTTGCTGGCCGCCTGGCCCGAAGGGCGGAAGCGGCGGGCTCCGGCCCGGGCCAGGTCGCGGGCTCAGGCGCCTGCCCCGGCCTCGGCCTGACGGCCCTCGCGTAGGAGGCGAACACCATGAAGAAGACCCAATGGGGTTGGCTGGTCATCGCGTTGCTGGCCGTGGGATTGTTCGGCTTTTGGTTCTTGTCGGCCCGAAACGACCAGGATTATCGCCTGACCGACCCCGCGCATCCCCTGCCCCTCGAGCAGGTGAGCGACGACGAGGTCAACCGGGTCGCCAAGTACCTGTACTGCCCCGTGTGCGAGAACATCCCCCTGGACACCTGCGGCACCGAGGCCTGCTCCCGCTGGCGGGAGGACATTCGGCGCATGTTGGCCCAGGGCTACAGCCGCAACGAGATCATCGAAGACTTCGTGACCCGCTACGGCGATCGGGTGCGGGCCGAGCCGCCGCCCGAGGGCCTGCACTTGCTGGTGTATGTGCTGCCGCCCGTGCTGCTCGTGGCCGGCGCGGTGGTGCTCTATCGCACCGTGCGGGCCTGGATGGCCGCCAGCGCGGAGGTGGCCGCGGCCGACCAGGCCCTGGCCGCGGCCGCGGACGAGGCGGCGATGGACCTCGAGGACGACGAGTACATTCGGCGTCTGGAAGAAGAACTCAACCGGTGAAGAAGGGAGTGCGACATGACCGAACCGACGCGGAGCCCCGGGCCCGCGGCTGCTCAGCCTCAAGACGGTGAACCCGAACGCCCGGCGCGGCGTCTGCCCCGCTGGGTGTGGCTGGTGCTGGGCCTGTTGGCCGTCGTTTTGTTGGTTTTGGGCCTCAAACTTCGTAAGGGCGAGCGCCTGCAGGTGGGCGACCTGCCCCCTCAGGACTTGACCCTGGAGACCTTCGACGGCCAGGTGTACACCCTGGCCGGTTTGAAGGGCAAAGTGGTGCTCATCAACTTCTGGGCCTCGTGGTGCACCACCTGCAAGTACGAGGCCGCGGAACTGGAGCGGGCCTGGCGCTATTATTCCTCCCAGCGGGACGATGTGCTCTTCTTGGGCGTGGACTATGTGGACACCGAGGAAGACGCGCTGCGCTGGATTGAATTTTACGACATCACTTATCCCAACGGCCCGGACCTGGGCACCCGTTGGGCCCAGGCCTTCGGCATTCGGGGCGTGCCCGAAACCTATGTCCTGGACAAGCAAGGCCGGGTCGCGGCGCTGAAGATCGGCCCTTACGAGTCCTTCCAGGAGATCACGGCGCAGGTGGAACTGGCCTTGCAGGCCGCGCCCTGAGCGGAGGCTTTCCCCCTGCCGGAGGAGCAAAGGACATGCCCGTTTGGTTGTGGTTGTTGGTGTGGATTTTGATCTTCGCGGCCCTGGCCGCGGTGTATGTGCTGCAACCCGTCTGGCGGCATCAAGGCCGGGAGGTCAGCGAGATCGAGCGTCAGCGTTCGGAGTTGCTGGCCCGCCGGGAGACGGTGCTGACCGCGTTGCGCGAGTTGGATCTGGACTACGCGGTGGGCAAACTGCCCGCGGACGAGTATCAGGCCCAACGGGCCGTGCTGTTGCGCGAAGGCGCGCAGATTTTGCGCGCCCTGGACGAGGTGGAGCAGCGCCTGGGCGCGGCCGCGGAGGAGCCCCCCTCGGACATGGACGCCCGCCTGGAGGCCCTGCTGGAGGAGCGGCGTCGGGAGCGGGCGCGCGTGGCCCTCACCGAACAGGGCCGGGTGCTCACGCCCGCCGAGGCCGACGCGTCGGCCGAGTCGGTGGACGACATGGTCGAGAGCCTGCTGTTGAGCCGTCGCCGCGAACGGCGGGCCCGCTTCGCGGGCTTTTGCCCCCACTGCGGCGCGCCCTATCAGGAGAACGACCGCTTCTGCGGCAAGTGCGGCCAGCCTTTGCACGAGCCCGCCGCGTCGCGCAAACGCCGGGCCAAGGCCAAGAAGCGTTGACTTGGGTAGCCCGGCGTCCGGCCGGGCTTTCGTTCCTTTTGGACGCCCCGTGATTTTTCCCACCGAGGTGAACCCCATGCCGAAATCCGTCTCTCTGGTTCGTCGTTTGGGGCTGGCGGCCCTGCTGCTGGCCGTCGTGGTGCTCGGCGGCTGCATCTCCTTTGCCGAGGATGTAACCCCGCCGCCCGGCTGGCAGCCCACGCCGCTGCCGCCCACGCCCGACCTCAGCCGGTTGTACCCCCAACAGCCGCCCGATCCTGAGCGGGGCCGGGCCATCTACACGGCCAAGTGCGCGGCCTGCCACGGCCCCCAGGGCCACGGCGACGGGCCCCAGGCCGAGGATCTGCCCGTGCTCCCCGCCAACCTGACCGCGCCCGAGATGCTCTCCGCCGCGGTGCCGCAAGAGTGGTTCCTGACCGTCAGCAACGGCAACCTGGACCGCTTCATGCCGCCCTTCAAGGGCTCGCTCACCGAGGCCGAGCGTTGGGATGTCATCGCCTATTTGTATGTGCTGGGCACGCCCGACTTCGTGCTGCAGCAGGGCCAGCGCGTGTACGCCGCGCAGTGCGCGGCCTGCCACGGCCCTACGGGGCAGGGCGACGGCCCTGACGCGCCTCCGGGCCTGCAGCCCCTGAGCGCCAACCAGGAGATGTTCGCCCGCATTTCCGACGCGGAGGTGGCCGCGTTTCTGGCCGGGCACCACGAGCCGGGCTTCGGCGACCTGGAGCCCGACGCGCTGCGGGCCGTGACCCGCTACGCGCGGCTGCTGACCTTCGCCGCGCCGCCCGTCCCGGCTGCGCCCACGGCCACCGCGACGGCCACGGCCGCGCCTACCACCGAGGCGGCGGACGAAGCCGCGGCGGCCACGCCCGGGGCCACGGACCAGGCCG
>JAADEN010000041.1 GCA_013153375.1 Chloroflexota bacterium
CCCACGGCCACGGTCACGCCCAGCGTCACCCCCACGGCCACCGCGGCGCCCGCCGTGACCCCGCCGTCCGGGTGGCGCGCGGTGGAGGCGTTGCCCCCCGGCCCCCTGGTGTTGACCGAACTGCGCATGATCGACGCGCAACACGGCTGGGCCCTGGGAGGCGCTCCGGGCCGCGCCGAGGCCCGCGTGTTGGTCACCGCGGACGGCGCGCGTACCTGGCGCGAGGTCACGCCCCCCCTGGTGCCGCCCACCAACCGGGGGCCCGTCTCGGCCCTGTTCTGGGATGCGGACACCGCGTGGGTAGCCTACGGCTACGAGAGCCGCTCCGAGGTGGCCACCATGGGGGTCTGGGCCACCCACCAGCAAGGGCAACGCTGGGTTTGGGCGCCCATCCCCGCGGCGGAGGATGTCGCGGCCTATCCCTGGTTCCGACCGGGGCCTTTGAGCGCGGTGGACGAGCGCCGGGCCTGGATTTTGGTCCATCTGGACGCCGGCATGGGGCAGGACTACGCGCTGCTGGCCGGGACCACGGACGGCGGTTTCGCGTGGCAGGTGCTGGCCGATCCCTTCTCCGAGCGGGCCGCGGATCTCATGGTCCTGATGACCTCGGGGCTGGCCTTCGCGCCCGACGGGCAGTACGGCTGGGCGACCAAGCAGACGGGGCCCATCCCGGCCGCGGTGGTGGCGGTGACCCGCGATGGCGGGCTCTCGTGGGAGAGCCGCCCCTTCCTGCCGCCCGAACACACCGAGGCTTTCTGCACCACCGCGGATCCCCACCTGTGGGCGCCGGGCCGCGGCGCGCTCCTGGCCGTGTGCGTGGACCCCGAAGCGGGTGCGGAGCAGGCCTTCGTGGTCCTGTGGGACCACGACGAGGTTGTGGCGTGGGTGCCTTTGCCCGGCGAGGCCCCGACTTTGCAGGCGCGGCTCGTGTTCGTCAACGAGCGTGAGGGCTATGCGGCCCTGTCCGCAGCCGAAGAGGACGCTTCCCCCGAGACGCGGCTCTACTTCACCACCGACGGCGGACACACCTGGGCCTTGGCGGGCCAGGTTCCCGGGCGGGCTCGGTTCTCGTGGCTTCCGGGCGGCGAGGGTTGGGCCCTGGTGTCCGAGGGCCAGGAAGTGCAGGTGGTGCACACCGCGGACCGGGGCCGCACCTGGAGCCTCTTGCCGACTCCCCGCCTTGTCACTTCCCCTTGAGGAACGGTTTTTGGGCCGCGTCCGGCCGCGCCCGGCCGCGGATTTGCGTTTGCGCGCCAAGCCGGACGCGCGCGGCCGGGCTTCTCGGGTATAATGAACTTGCGATTACGGCTTTGCAAGGAGTACGCCGATGCCTGCTCGTGATCCTGAGTGCATCTTCTGCAAGATCATCGCCGGCGAACTGGCGAGTCAGATCGAATATCAAGACGACCAAGTGACCGCGTTTCACGACATCAACCCCATCGCGCCGGTGCACTTGCTCATCGTGCCCAACAAGCACATCCCGTCGGTGAACGCGGTGGAGCCCGCGGATGAGGCCATGTTGGGGCACATGTTCACCGTGGCCCGGGAACTGGCCGCCAAATTCGGTCTGGCCGAGCGGGGCTATCGCCTGATCGTCAATACGGGCGATCACGCGGGCCAGGTGATCTTCCACTTGCACATGCACCTGGTGGGCGGACGGGCCCTGGGGCCCATGCTGGCGCGCTGAGGCGAGGCGTCCATGGGCTCCCCGACGGCCCCCCGGGCGGTGGTGCTGGCCGGAGGCGTGGGCGGCGCCCGGTTCGCGGCCGGGTTGATCCAGGTGCTGCCCCCCGAACAGGTCACCGTCATCGTCAATGTGGGGGACGATTTCACCCATTTTGGGCTGCACATCAGCCCCGATCTGGACACGGTTTGCTACACCCTGGCCGGTCGGGAGAATCCGGCGACCGGTTGGGGCCGGGCCGACGAGACCTGGCACGCGCTGGAAACGGTGGCCGAACTGGGCGGCCCGACCTGGTTCCGCTTGGGCGACCGAGATTTGGGGTTGCACCTGGAGCGGACGCGGCGTTTGCAGGCCGGGGAGCCTTTGAGCGCGGTCACGCGGGCCGTGTGTCGGGCCTGGGGCGTGCGGGCCACGGTGCTGCCCGTGACCGACGACCCCGTGCCCACGGTGGTGGACACGGAGGAGCACGGACGGTTGGCTTTTCAAGATTATTTCGTGCGGCTGCGAAGTCGGCCTCGGGTGCGCGGTTTTGCCTTCCAGGGCGTCGAGCGGGCCCGCCCGGCGCCCGGCGTGCTGGAGGCCCTGGCCGCGGCCGAGGCCGTGCTCGTCGCGCCGTCCAACCCCTGGGTGAGCATCGACCCCCTTTTGGCCGTGCCGGGGGTGCGGGACGCGCTGGCCTCCAAGACGGTGGTCGCGGTCTCGCCCCTCATCGGCGGTCGGGCCGTCAAGGGACCGGCGGCCAAGATGTTCGCCGAACTGGGCATCGAACCTTCGGCCCTGGCCGTGGCCCAGCACTACGCGGGCCTGATTCAGGGCCTGGTCGTGGACGAAAGCGACGCGGCGCTGGCCCCGCGCATCACCGCGACGACGGGCCAGGCCGTCTTCATCACCGACGCCTGGATGCCAACGCCGGAACGCCGCCGCGCGCTGGCCCAGGCCACCTGGGACTTCGCCCAGGCCCTGCGCCTGGCCCGGTCCCTGGACTGAAAGTGCAGCGGCGATGAACCCATCGCCGCCGGACGGGCGGCGGACGCCGCCCACGACGGAGGAAGTCTCGTGACGCTTTGGGCGATCATTCCCGTGAAACCTCTGCGGGAGGGCAAGTCGCGCCTCGCGCGGGTGCTCGATCCCGACGAGCGGGAGCGCGTCAACCGCTGGTTGTTGCAGAACACTTTGAACATCGTCGGCCGCACGCCGGGCATTGACCAGGTGCTGGTGGTCAGCCGAGACACCGCGGCCCTGGCGCTGGCGCGCTCGTGGGGCGCGCGGGTGCTGCAAGAGGCCGGCGACGCGGACCTCAACGGCACCCTCACCCGCGCGGCCGCGTTGTTGCACGGCTGGCATGTGCCCTTCATGCTGGTGCTGGCCGTGGATTTGCCCCACTTGACCCAGGAAGATCTGGAGGCCGTGGTTCAGCCTTTGCGGGCTGAGCCCGTGCCCGAGCGCGGGCGGCTGGTCATCGCGCCCGACCGCGCCCGGCAGGGGACCAATGCTTTGGGCCTGGCGCCTCCCGCGGGTTATACTTTCGCCTACGGTCCGGGCTCCTTCGGACGCCATGTGCGCACGGCCCAGGCCCAAAACCGTGAGGTCCACATCGTTTATCGAGAGGGGCTGGCCCGCGACCTGGATTGGCCCCACGACATAACCCTGCTGCGGCAGGCCTTCCCGGGGCTGGCGCGCAAGGTCGTGTTCGAGCAGATTCACCAAAGTCCATCCCCCTGGCCGGGCTGATTCCGGCCGATCATTGACAAGGAGGCCCTTGATGAAGCGAGCAGCGTTGTATCTCCAAGACGCCCATGACCTGCGTGAAGGTCTGGACGATGTGCGTTACGCGGAGAAGATGGGTTTCGAGGCCGTGTGGCAGGCCGAGTCGCGCCTGGTGCGCGACGCCATCGTGCCCATGGCCGCGTACGCGGCGGTGACCGAGCGCATCAAGATCGGCTCGGGCGTCATCAACAATTGGACCCGCAACATTGGCCTGTTGGCCGCCACTTTTCTCACTTTGGACGACCTGGCCCCGGGCCGCATTATCGCCGGTCTGGGCGCGTGGTGGGATCCGCTGGCCCGCAATGTGGGCATCATCCGCCGCAAGCCCCTGAAGGCCATGCGCGAGACGGTCATCGTGCTGCGGCGACTGCTCAACATGGAGCGGGTCACCTTCCACGGCGAGTTCGTGCATGTGGACGGCATCGAGTTGGATGTGGTCCACGGCCGCCGCGAGCCCCGCAATGTGCCCATCTACATCGGCGCGACGGGCCCCAAGATGTTGGCCCTGGCCGGGGAGATCGCGGACGGCGTGCTGCTCAATTACTGCGTGCCGCCCGAGTACAACGATTGGGCTTTGGAGCAGATCGAGAAGGGCGCGCGCAAAGCCGGACGCTCGCTGGACGACATCGACCGGCCGCAACTCATCGTCGCGTCGGTGGACGAGGACCGCGAGGTGGCCATCGACCGCACCCGGGAACTGCTGGTGCAATATCTGGCCCAGCAGCCGCACATCGCCAAGGCCTCGGGTGTTTCCGAGGAGGTGGTGCGCGAGATTCAGTCCATCCTGGGCTGGCCGGCCACGCATGAGCAGATCCAGCGGGCCAAGCACCTGGTGCCCGAGGATCTCATCCACCGCATCACGGCCTCGGGTACGCCCGAAGAGGCGCGGGCCAAGGTCAAGGAATACCTGGATCGGGGTGCGACCTCGCCGGTGCTGTACTCGGTGGGCGGCGATGTGCGTCTGCTCATCGACACCTTCTCGCCTCTGCTGCACCCCGAAGACGAGTGAGCCGTCGAGGCCCGCGCAGGGTCGCCATTTCGTGGTATGATTGAGGCATCCGGGTATCTGGTGAGAGGTACGATGAGCAGCGAGGAACGGAAGATCACCATCATCGAAGGCCCGACGCCGGAGTTCGAAGCCGTCCAGGAAGAACTGGCCGACTTTTTGGCCGGTGTGCTGGAGGGCCCGTCGCCTCAAGCCTACATTGCGTTGACCCGTGTGCGGGCGCTCAACGGCCCCGCTCTGGTGGAACGGTGCTATCGGGCCTGGCGCGAGCGGGAATCCATCTACCTGGAGTTCCGCACGCCTATGGGCCTGGTGCAGCAGGTGCCCATCGTGGCCGTGCGTTATGTGCCCACCGACGAAGGCGATGTGCTCATGTTGTGGGTCATGTTGCCTTTGGAGGTTATGGAACACTTGGCCGATGGTTCCAACGAAGACGAGGACGATCTGGACGAATTGCCACCCTTCTGACCTTCGGCTGGGTTGGCCTTGAGGGTGTCGCCGGCCTCACGCGCCGCGCCACGCGTAGACCGCGTCGCGCGGCGTTTTTTGTGCCTTCACGCAGGGGGTGTTCAGCGGCCCCGCGTGGTAAGATTAGCCCGGCCGCGTTCGCGCGGCTTCATCATTTGCACTTCAACGGCGGGAGGTTCTCATGAGTGACAAGAAAGTTCGCGTCGCCATCATCGGCGTGGGCAATGTCGCCGCGTCCCTGGTCCAGGGCGTGTACTACTATCAAAACGCCCGCGATGACGATTTCGTGCCCGGTTTGATGCATGTCAACCTGGGCGGTTATCATGTCCGGGACATCGAATTCACCGCGGCCTTCGACATCGACGCGGACAAGGTGGGCAAGGACCTGTCGGAGGCCATTTGGTCCGGCCAGAACAACACCATCAAGTTCGCCGAGGTGCCCCACCTGGGCGTGCCCGTGTATCGGGGCATGACCCACGATAGCCTGGGCAAGTACCTCTCCGAGAAGATCCGCAAGGCCCCCGGCCCCACGGCCAACATCATCCAGATCCTCAAGGACACCAAGACCGATGTGGTCATCAACCTGCTGCCCGTGGGCAGCGAGATGGCCACCAAGTGGTATGTGGAACAGGTGCTGGACGCGGGCTGCGCGTTCGTCAACGGCATCCCCGTGTTCATCGCCCGGGAGCCCTACTGGCAGCAACGCTTCGCGGAGCGGGGCCTGCCCATCATCGGCGACGACATCAAGAGCCAGGTGGGCGCGACCATCGTGCACCGGGCCCTGGTGTGGCTGTTCCAAAAGCGGGGCGTGCGCTTAGAGCGCACCAGCCAACTCAATGTGGGCGGCAACATGGACTTCTACAACATGCTCGAGCGGGCCCGCCTGCAGAGCAAGAAGATCTCCAAGACCCGCGCGGTGACCTCGCTGCTGGACTATGAACTGGATCCCGACAATGTGTACATCGGCCCCTCGGACTATGTGCCCTGGCTCAAGGACCGCAAGTGGGCCTACATTCGGCTCGAGGGCCGCGCGTTCGGCGATGTGCCTTTGAACATCGAACTCAAACTGGAGGTCTGGGACAGCCCCAACGCGGCCGGCGTGCTCATCGACGCGGTGCGCATGGCCAAACTGGCGCTGGATCGGGGCCTGAAGGGCGCGCTGGTAGCGCCGTCGTCCTATTTCATGAAGTCGCCGCCCGTGCCCATCCCCGACGACGAGGCTGTGGAGCGGGCCGAAGCCTTCATCCGCGGGGAAGACAACGAGACCCTGCCGCCCGCGTGAGCGCGGCAGGATGTCGGGGCGGCCGGCCGGTCGCCCCGACCACTTTGCGTCCGGCCGCGGCGGCCCGGTGGTACAATGACCGCGCGCCACGCGCCATCCCACGGCCCCGCCGGAGGCGTTCCCCATGACCCAAGAGACCCGGCCCCGGGTGCGGCCGCTGCGCATCACCCCCTACACCCATCAAGGCGTGCCCGGCTTCGTGTTGCAAGACCCGCTGGGCCTGAGCGACAAGATGCTCTTCGTGCCCGCGGACCTGGGCCCCGTGCTGGCGCTGCTCGACGGCACCCGAGACCTGCAGCGGGTGCGCAGCGAGTTCTTGATGCGCTACGGTAAGCCCCTGCCGCCCGAGGTGCTCCAGGCCCTGGTGCGGGACCTGGATGCGGCGTTCATGCTGGACAACGCCCGCTTCGAGGAGTTCAAGCAGGCCCGCCTGGACGCGTACCGCCGGGGGCCGTACCGCCCGCCGCGGCTGGCCGGGCAGGTGTACCCCGCGGGCGCGGAGGAACTGCGGGCCGCGCTGGACAAGTACCTGGCCGCCGCGCCCAACACCATGCCGCGCCCCACCCGGCCCATCGTGGGCGTGGTCAGCCCGCACATTGACTACCCGCGGGGCTGGCGGGTGTACGCCCGCACCTGGGCCTACGCGCAGGAGGCCGTGCGCGCGGCCGAGCGGGTCATCGTGCTGGGCACGGACCACAACGGCCCGCCCGGCAGTCTCACTCTCACCCGCCAGAACTACGCCACGCCCTACGGCGTGTTGCCCACGGCCACCGCCGCGGTGGACGCGCTGGCCGCGGCCTGGGGCCCCGAGGACGCGTTCCGCTACGAACTGCACCACATCGGCGAGCATTCGGTGGAACTGGCCCTGGTGTGGCTGCACCACCTGCGGGGCGGCAAACCCGTGGAAGTGGTGCCCGTGCTGGTGGGCTCCTTCGACCACTATGTGCAGCGCCGTCAGGACCCGGCCACGGACCCGCGGCTGAACGCCTGGCTGGAGGCCCTGGCCGCGGTCGCGGCCGAAAAGCCCACTCTGGTGGTGGCCGCGGTGGACTTCGCGCATGTGGGCCCCGCGTTCGGCGATCCCCGGCCCTACCGCGACGCGGACAAGCAGCGCCTGCGCCGGGCCGACGAGGCGCTGCTCAACGCGCTGCGGGTCGGCGACCCCGAGGCCTGGTTCTGGCGCATCGCGGGGGTGGACGACCGGGACCGCATCTGCGGCTTCGCCGCGCTCTATCTCTACCTGCGCCTGCTCGAGGGACACACGGGCGTGGTCACGGGCTACGAGCACTGCCCCGCGGACCAGGAGGGCGGCTCGCTGGTGTCCATCGCCGGCGCGGTGACGCTGGCACGGTAGGTCATGCGCATCTACACGGTGGGGCATTCCAACCGCAGCCTGGCGGCTTTGGTGGACCTTTTGCAGCGGGCCGGGGTGCAGGTGGTGGCCGATGTGCGCCGCCGTCCTCGCTCGCGGCGCTGGCCGTGGTTCGACCGGGCCGCGCTGGAGGCCGCGTTGCCCGCGCACGGCCTGGTATATCACTGGCTGGGCGACGACCTGGGCGGTTACACCGACCCGCCGTATCCGGCTTACACGCGCACGCCAGCCTTTGCCCGCGGCCTGGCCCGTTTGGAGGCCCTGGCCGCGGCGCATCCCACCGCGCTGCTGTGCGCGGAGCGGGACTGGCGGCGCTGCCACCGCCGCTTCATCGCGGACGCGCTGTGCGCCCGCGGCTGGGAGGTGGTGCACCTGCTGGACCCGGCGCGCGCCGAACCGCACCCCTGCCGCCTGCCGGGGGTGTGAACGCGGCCTCCCTCCGACCGCGGCCGGTGGGACGGGCCTATACGCCCAGTTCGTCGTACAGCGTCTCGAGGGACAGATCCGGCGCGACGGTGCCCTGGGCGCGCAGGGTCAGGGCCGCGGCGGCCGTGCCCAGCCGCACGGCCTCGTCGGGCAGCAGGCCCTGGAGCAGGCCGTAGATCACCGTCGCGGTGAGGGCGTCGCCCGCGCCCGTGGGGTCCACCACCTCGGTGCGCAGCGCGGGGATGTGCCCCTGGGTGTGCTCGGTCGCATAACACACGCCGAACTCGGCCAGCGTGACCAGGGCCAACTGCACTCCCTGGGCCACCAGCGCCCGCGCCGCCTCCAGCGCCTGGGTGAAATCCGTCTGGCTGATGGGGCGCTCCAGCAGAGCCGCGGCTTCCACATGGTTCAAGGTGAGCAAAGTCAGACGTTTGAGGAACGGGCGAAGCCGGAGGGCCAGGTCCGTACTGGTCGCGTCCGCGGCCATCAGCACGCCGTGCTCGCGGGCCAGGGCGAACACGGTGCGCAGCGCGGTGGGGCTCAGGTTGGCATCCACGAAGGCCCAGGCCGCGCCGCGAAACGCGTCCTGGTGCTGGCGCAGATACGCGGAGGTCAGCGCGGCCACGGCCCGCAGGTCATAGATACCGTATTGCAGCCCGCCTTGAGGATAGAGCAGGCCGATGTAGTGGCCGGTTTCCAAATCCGCGGCGCGCAGGCTGGCCGTGGTATCCACGCCCAGGGCTTCCAGGTGGGCCAAGAGCGCGCGGCCCGCGGGTTCGTCGCCCACCGCGGTCACGAAGCGCACGGGCTGGCCCAGCCGCGCCAGGTTCTCGGCCACATTGCGGGCCACACCGCCGAAAGCGCGGCGCACCCGGGCCGGCACCCGATGCTGATCTTGCAGCGCGACTTCGGGATGGGCAATGAGGTCCACCCCCGCGGTGCCGATGACCAGCACCGGCGCGTTCGGATCTGCGCTGTCCCAATACGCCATGGGGGACCTCCTCTAAGGGGTGGAACCCAAGTATCTCGCGGGTGTTGTCCCTGATGCGCTGTCTTGGCCGCCGTAAGGGTGGCCCAAGAGAATGCGCCGCGCCTCCACCAGCCACAGCACCAGGTTGCGTTCGCGAGCCTCGGGATCTTTGGCAGGGGCCCACAAGATGCTGCGGTCGAAAACCTCGGAGGGTTGCGCGAACTCCTCCGGGTGCAGCGGAGCCGGGCTTGTGGCCGAATCAATGAGGAATTGCCAGCGAGGATCGTCGCCCACGATGTCCAGCAGATTTTCGATGATTTGTCCCCAACCTTTGCGGATTTGGGCGATTCGATTCGCGAGTTCGCTGTCGGAGAGGGGTGCTATTGTCGAGGGCATGACCGGCAGGGTTTCGGTCAGGCGATCCACGAAGGCCTGCGCTTCGGAGGCGTATTGCCGGGTGCGATATTTGAACACCGCGGCGGGGATGTCCTCGGCCTCCCAGGCCAGGAAGGACTGCATCACCTGGCGGTGCAACTCCTGGAAGATGCGCGGCAACTGCCAGTCTCCAAAGGAAAGTTGCGTGACCAACAACCCGCGCTCCTCGGCCTTGGGATATTTGTCGATGGGCGATCCGTTGAATTCGCGGAGAATTTGGTCGTGGATGGTCTCCCAAGGCACGGCGTCGGGGCGTTCCAGGTAGCCCTGGACCAGGTCTTGAACCCGCTGGCGGGCTTCGGTGGGCCAGGTGCGTAAGATTTCGATCAAGGTTTGCTTTTGGACCCGATCCAGCAGGTCGGCCGCGGTGTAGCGCGCGAAGACCTTGCGGAACGCGGCCTCCAAACTGCTCTGCATGACCAACGCGGCCAGCGCGGTCGCGGAGTGGATTTCCCAATGGCTGGCCTCGCGCTGCATCAAGCGCACTGTGGCCTGCCAGGCCATGCGCTTCCAGCGTTCGGGCGGCAAATGGCGGCGCGCTTCCCGCAGAATGAAGCCCTGCTGGTAGAGTTCGAAAGTCACCAATACCTTGGGAATCTGAAGCGGGATGCCGTCGCGGGTGCGCACGAGGATGCTCTCGCGTCGCAGGGTTTGGGGCCGAAACCCGAACAGCACGGGATAGCGCACACGGCCAAACTTGGGCAGTTCCGCGTTGAACCGATACCAGGCGGGCCGGCGGCGGGTCTCCCCCTCGTCCAGGAGGGTCTCCTCTTCGACCTCGGCCGGCTCTTGCTCGTCAGGGGACGACAAGACCAGGGCGCCAGGGCCCGGCAGCGGCCGGAGGGGCAATTGGTGCAGCCGCTGCTGGAGGGTCCCTTTGCGGCAGATCGGCGTGGGTAACGCCTCGCCGGGCAAGACGGGAGCCGGTCGGGGGTCGGTCAACCGCTCCGAGACCAGCAGAATCTCGGGATCCATCTCCAAGAGGGCCGGGCCGCCGATGTGTTGCAACCACGGATATTCCGGCACATACCAACCGGCTTTGCTCGCGCCCGTGGTGAATCCGGCGTGAAAGGTGAAGGCCCACTGGCAAGGGTTCTCGCCGTAAGTGACGGTTCCCAAATAGTCGTACGCGGAGCGGACCGCGGCTTCGTAGGCCGCCCGAGAGGGTTCGACGCTGTCGCTGAAGTGTTGCTGCGCCGCGCTCAGGAGGGCTTCGTCCAGTTCGAAGAGATCAACCAACAGTTGCGCCAGGCGGTAACGGTATTCGGCTTCGAGCGCGCCCAGAGCCAGAAAAGCGAAAAGCAGCCCGGCCAGGCCGTAGAGCGTCGCCAAAGCGTATCGAGCCCGCATCAAGACGAGAGCCCCCAAATGGTTCCAGATGGGCAGGCTGAGGATGAGCCACAAAGCCACGACGCGGCTGGGGATGTGCACTCCGGCCAGAGTGCAGGGCGAGGGCAGATCGCGGCTCTCGGGTCCGATGTATTGGGCTTGACGCGGATCGCGGCCCCACAGCAGGTGGCGAATCTTGCGGTAGCTGCACGAAACGGCCAGGTGCATCACCCAGCCCCCTAACAGCACGCCCAAGGCGAGGGCCAGAAGCATAGTACCGCTCATCGCGTGCCTCCTGGGTTGCGGGCCCAAATGCGCAGCCAGCGATTCAACAGGCGCAAGTGCTCCAGCCGCGGATCGTGTTCGTTCAGACGCACATCCTCGCGGGCCCAATGCAGGGTTCCTTCGGTCATGCCCAGCAGCAAACGGGCCAGGTCCTGGGCCTGCTCGCCGTCCATGTCGGTGAGCACCTGGCGCAGCGACTTGTGCAACAATTCGTCGGTCCGGCGGGCCATGTATTCGGTGTAAGTGATGGCCAGGGCGTAACGCATCTTTTGCGACAGGTTCACCCGCCGATATTGCTGAGCCTGAGCCTGGAGTTGTTCCAGGAAGGCCCACAGGGGTTCATACACCGCCATCGCACGGCGTTCTTCCACCCGAGGCGGGAAGTACACCTGGATGATGCTCGCGGTGAGGGCTTTGAGCCCCATGGCCCGCAGTTGCCAGTATTCGCGGCTGGGACGCTTCACTTTGGGCGACTGCCCGGCAGGGGTGTAAACGGGCTGCGTGAAACGCTCTCGGAAGGCGCGCTGCACTTCGTCGATCCAGCGGGGGGAAGACGAATCTTCGGCGTTGGAGATGGGTTCGAACAGTTTGTCCGCTTCTTTCACGGCCTCGCCGAGTTCGTCAACCCAGGCATCGCGTAACAAGGCTTGAAACAGGTGCCGCGCGCCGCTGAACAACTCGGGCACGCCCGCTTCTTCGGATTCGTCGGCCTGTTCGGCCGCCTGGGTCAACACATCGGTGAGCACATGCTCGGCAAAAGACTGCACCGCCCAGCCGTGGCCGTGGAAGAGGGTGCGAAAGGTTTGAGCCTCGAAGTCCTCGCGGTAGCGCTGCGCCTCGGCATAGGTCAACAGCACTTGTTGTTTCCCCTGGGCGCGCATCTGCTCCTGCAGCCAGGCGTACCATTGGGGTTGGGGATAGTCTGCGGGGCTGAGCAGGGCGAACACGCCGACCAGGCGGGCGGCGACTTGAGATCCGCTCAGGCTGACGCGCGTGTCGTCGGCCCCCGGCGGGGGCTTCTCCGACCAGGGGTTGCCTCCATACACGACCACGCCGGTGCGCAGGCTCACGGTGGCGATCAGGGTGTGCTCAGTAGAGAGGGTGGTCACACCGGGCCCGGCGACCAATAGACCGCCACGGAGGTGGTCCCGAAACACGGCCGCACTGGTGCCATCCACGATGGCGATGCCGGGGCCGGGGCGTTGATTCTCCCGCGCGATGCGCGTTTTGTCGCCCACCACCCGGCCATTGCGGACGAAGAAACTCTTGGGCGGAAAGGAACGCCGTCCAAGCAAGCAGCGGAAAAAGGCGCGGATAGGCAACGGTTCCAGCGCTTTGAGCAGATCTTCACAAAGGGCCCGCGCGGAGATGATCCCTATTATGGCTATCACAACGAAGCCGAGGAAGAAATAAAGCAGCCCGGTTAGTTCCGGGTGCTTCGAGACCAGGCGCGGAATCAGCCGCGTCAGCCAGGCCTGCCAGAGGGGCTTCCAGGACGCGTAATACAGCCCCAAGAAGAGGAGGGCGAGAAGCCCAAAGAGCCGCGCCAACCACCCTCCCGCGCGGGCATACCACGGCACCCGAGGCGGGCGAGTGGGTTTCTGCAAACTTTGGCGCAACCTCCGCCGCACGACTTCGCCTCCATTTCGGCTCGACGCGGGTCACCCCGACCAACCCAACACGATGCGTCCCCCGGCTTGTCGCGCGCAAGTATACCATAAGATGCGCGCATAATGCCGAATGTGAGCGCCAATCCCGCGCCCTGCGCTTCTCTATGCCGTCGGATGAAGGGAATTTCGCGCGGCCCACGCCGTGGGTTCGCTGCCATCCGGCCCTTCGGCCCCGCGCCGGGCGTCAGGATCGCGGGCGCGGCTGGTCCCGTCGCGCGGCGCGCGTCATCGCGGCCGAGGCGGCCCGGCGT
>JAADEN010000206.1 GCA_013153375.1 Chloroflexota bacterium
CTGGGCCTGGCCTGGAGCGCCGCGGCCCGCCCCGGCGAGCCCATCTTTCGGCCCCGCGCGGAGGTGGCCGCCATGCACGCCTGGGGCCAAACCGTCCCCCTGGGCGCGGGCGTGCTCGCGTCGTACCCCTCCTCCACCGCGCTGCCCGCGTACGCGCCCGTGCGCGCGCCCGTGGGGCATCCGGTGGAAAGCCCGGCCTGGGCCGAGCGCCGGGCCCAGGTGCGGGCCTTCTTCGACCCCGCCACCTCCGACGCGCAGCGCCGGGCCTGGCTCGCGGCCTGGCGGGGGGACGGGGGGTGGTGGGGCCCGCGGGAGCGCGCCCTGGGCCCCTGGGACCCGCGCACTGCGGCCTATCTGGAGCCTGTCTTCCATCAGGGCGAATATTGGGCGCTGCGGTTCGTGCCCTGAGCCGCGGTACAATGCCCCACGCCGGGGTCCCGTCCCCACATCCTCGTCAGGAGGCCGAAGATGCCGTTGCGCTTTCTCACCGCGGGGGAATCCCACGGGCCCGAGGTGGTGGCCATTCTGGAAGGGCTGCCGGCCGGGCTGCCCGTGGACCTGGACGCGCTGAACCGCGACCTGGCCCGCCGCCAAAAGGGCGCGGGCGCGGGCCCGCGCATGCGCATCGAGCGCGACCGGGCGCGCATCGTGAGCGGCGTGCTGGAGGGCCGGACCACGGGCGCGCCCGTGGCGATACTCATCCCCAACCGGGATCACGCCAAATGGCGCGGCCGCGCGGTGCCGCCCTTCACCACGCCCCGGCCCGGCCACGGCGACCTGGCCGCGCGGCTCAAGTACGGCTATCGGGATCTGCGCCCCGGACTGGAGCGGGCCTCGGCCCGGGAGACCGCGGCCCGGGTCGCGGTGGGCGCGCTGTGCAAGCAACTGCTGGCGCAGGTGGGCATCCGGGTGGGCGGCTATGTGGTGGCCATCGGCCCGGTGCAGGCCACGGCCCTACCGGAGGACATCCCCACCCGCTGGCAACAGGCCGAGGCCAACCCGGTGCGCTGCCCCGACCCCGCCGCGGCCGAAGCCATGCAGGCCGAGATCGAGCGCGCCAAACGCGAACGGGACACCCTGGGCGGCGTCATCGAGGCCGTGGCCCTGGGCGTGCCGCCCGGCCTGGGCAGCCATGTGCACTGGGACCGCCGCCTGGACGCGCGGCTGGCGGCCGCGGTGATGAGCATCCCGGCCATCAAGGGCGTGGAGATCGGCGCGGGGTGGCAGCAGGCCCGGCTGCGGGGCACCCAGGCCCACGACGCCATCCGCCGCCGCGGGGACGCGCTGGTGCGGCCCACCAACCGGGCCGGGGGCATCGAGGCCGGCATCAGCAACGGCCAGCCCATCGTGGTGCGCGCGGCCATGAAGCCCATCGCCAGCACGCTGACGCCCCAGCCCACGGTGGACCTGGCCACGGGCGCGGAGACCGAGACCCGCTACGAACGCTCGGACTTCTGCCCCGTGCCGCGGGCCGTGCCCGTGGTGGAGGCCATGCTGGCCTTCGTGCTGGCCGACGCGCTGCTGGAGAAGGTGGGCGGCGACACCCTGGACGAGGTGCGGGCCCGGGTCGCGGCCCTGCCCCGGGCCACCTGGCCCGAGGCCCGGGTGGACGGTCAACCCCACCGGTTTTGGGAATGAAAACCGCGCGCCGGCGGAGCGGTCGGGCCCTCGCGAGCCGCGAAACCCGCTCAGGCTGCCCAGCGGCCGCGTGCTGAAGCGCGTGGACGCCCGGCCCGCCACCCACGGCGTTGACGGGCCCGCGGCCGTCCGGTAGAATGAAGCCCGTCGGGGCGACGCATCTCGGCCCGACCGGAGGTGTTCCCCATGAGCCAAGACAAGCAGGAAAAAACCGCCACGCTGCAACTGCGGGACAAAACCTACACCGTGCCCGCGGGGCTGCGCATCCGCGAGGCCATCCGCCGCATCGGCCTGACGCCCGAGTCGTACCTGGCCGTGCGGGACGGCGAACTGGTGCCCGACGACGAGCGCCTGCGGGCCGGCGAGGTCATCCGGCTCATCGCGGTGATTTCGGGCGGATAGCCCGCGGAGGCCATGATGCGACGATGCAAAAAGTGCGGCGCGCCCGCGGTGATCTACATGCGCCAGCACCGCCTGGGGCTGTGCAAAACCCATTTTCTGGAGTGGTTCGTCGAACAGACGGAGCGCACCATTCGGCGCTACCGCATGTTCACCCGGGAGGAAAAGGTGCTGGTGGCCGTGTCGGGGGGCAAGGACTCGCTGAGCGTGTGGGATGTGCTCGTGCGGCTGGGCTACCAGGCCGATGGGCTGTACATCGCGCTGGGCATCGACGGCGGCATCGGCTATTCGGCCGCGTCGCAGCGGCTGAGCGAGAAGTTCGCCGCGGAGCGGGGCCTGACCCTGCACATCGTGGACATCCCCGGCGAGTACGGCCTGGGCGTGCCCGAGTTGGCCCGCCGCAGCCGCCGGGGCAAGGGCAAGCCGTGCTCGGTGTGCGGCCTGGTCAAGCGCCACGAGATGAACCGCATCGCGCACGACATGGGCTACGATGTGCTGGTCACGGGCCACAACCTGGACGACGAGGTCGCGGTGCTGTTCGGCAATGTGCTGCAATGGCAGATGGGCTACATCGTGCGCCAGGGGCCCGTGCTGCCCGCGGAGCCGGGGCTGGCGCGCAAGGCCAAGCCCTTAGTGCGCTTCTACGAGCGGGAGACCGCGGCCTACGCGCTGCTGCGAGGCATCGAGTACATTTACGACGAGTGCCCCTTCGCGCAGGGGGCCAAGTCCATCTACTACAAAGAACTGCTCAACCGCCTGGAAGAGGACCGGCCCGGCGCGAAGTTGCAGTTCTACATCAACTTCCTCAAGGCCAAGGAGGAAGGCTGGTTCCGCGACCCCCGCGCGGAGGACGGCCCCGTGCGGGTGGTGCTGCACCGCTGCGAGTCGTGCGGCCAGCCCACCACCGCGCCCGGCAAGTGCGCGTTCTGCCGCCTGATGGATCAGGTGGGCGCGCGGCCAACCACCGCGGAGGCGTGAGCGCGCGCCCGCGCGCAAGGTCATCTTGTGCCCGGGCCGCGAATGTGCTATCTTCGCGGCACGGCCCGGCCTTTTCAGGCCTCTTTCCACCCCACGCAGGAGGAGCGTATGGATCCCAAGGACATCCGGCACATCTTCGTGGTGGGCGCGGGCACCATGGGCAGCGGCATCGCCCAGGTGGCCGCGACCGCGGGCTATCAGGTCACGCTGATGGACATCGCGGCCGACCAGTTGGAACGCGCCAAGGCGGTCATTGACAAATCCACGGCCAAACTGCTCAGCAAAGGCCGTCTCACCGAGGAACAGCGGGCCGCGGCGCTGGCTATCCGCACCACCCAGAGCCTGGACGACGCCGCGGACGCGGATTTCGTCATCGAAGCCGCGACCGAAAACCCCGACATCAAGTTGGACATCTTCCGACGCCTGGACGAGGTGACCCGCCCCGAAGTCATCCTGGCCTCCAACACTTCGTCCATCCCCATCACCCGCATCGCCGCGGCCACCCAGCGACCCGAGCAGGTCATCGGCATGCACTTCTTCAACCCCGTGCCGCTGATGAGCCTGGTGGAAGTGGTGCGGGGCCTGGTCACTTCCGCGCCGACCACCCGCACCGTCATCGCGCTGGCCGAAGCCCTGGGCAAGGTGCCCGTGGAGGTCAACGACTCGCCGGGGTTCGTGTCGAACCGGGTGCTCATGCCCATGATCAACGAGGCCATTTTCGCGCTGCAAGAGGGCGTGGCCTCGGTGCAGGCCATCGACACGGTGATGAAACTGGGCATGAACCATCCCATGGGGCCCCTGTATCTGGCCGACCTCATCGGCCTGGATGTGGTGCTGTTCATTCTCGAAGTGCTGCACCGCGACCTGGGCGAGGACAAATACCGCCCCGCGGCCCTGCTGCGCAAGTTGGTGGACGCGGGACATTTGGGCCGCAAGGTGGGCCTCGGCTTCTACGACTATCGTGAGAACCCCAAGGGTGTGGCGCGCGACTTCTGAACTTCGAGCACCTGAAGGCACCCAGGGGCGACCGCGCGGTCGCCCCTGATGTTTTGGGAGGAAGATTCTCGGGCCGGGCCCAGGCCCCGGGCGGCCTCTCGAAGCGCGTCCAAAGCCCAAAACCGGGCCGCCACACCGCTGG
This sequence comes from Chloroflexota bacterium, assembly GCA_013153375.1. GTDB lineage: Bacteria > Chloroflexota > Anaerolineae > Anaerolineales > DRMV01 > JAADEN01. Next base: position 4,154 of record JAADEN010000206.1, read on the forward strand.
CGACCTGGTATAATTATGCCTACAGGAGAAGCAGCGCATGACTCGCCAGGCGTCTTCGCCCTTGCCGCCGCGCGCGCCGTCGCCTCTCCCCGAGGACGAGGCCGCGATCTCACCACCCTGGAATCCGACGACCAAGTTGGTCGTCGGATTGACCCTGGTCGCGATGGTGGCCGGGCTGCTGCTGCACTTCCGGGCGTACATCGCGCCCCTCATCCTGGCCGCGGTCCTGGCTTACTTCCTCTACCCCCTGTGCGTTTGGGTGGATCGCCACACGCCGCTCTCGTGGCGCGCCTCGGTCGCGGTGGTGTTCCTGCTGCTGGTGGGCCTGGTGGTCTTCGTGATGATCTTGGCCGGCCTGGCGCTGGTGCAGCAAATCCAAAGCCTCTACCGCCTGGTCGTGGCCTTCTTCGTCACCGATCTGCCCCAACTGGCCCAGAACCTCTCGGGCCAGGTGGTGCAGGTGGGGCCGTTCACCTACGACCTGCGGCAGTACGACCTGCCCGCGCTGAGCCAGCAAATCATCAATGTGGTCCAACCCGTGCTCAGCCAACTGGGCAGCGTGGTGAGCGTCATCGCCACCCGCACCCTGGCCCTGGTCGGCTGGTTCGTGTTCATCATGCTGCTGGCCTATTTCTTCCTGGCCGAATCGAGCCAGGTGAACCTGACCTTCGTGGCCTTCGAGATCCCCTACTACGGCGCGGACTTCCGCCGCCTCAGCCGGGAACTGGGCCTGGTGTGGCACACTTTTCTGCGCGGGCAACTCATCGCCTTCGCGGCCATGAGCCTGCTGGCCGTGGTGCTGCTCACCGTGCTGGATGTGCCGTACAGTTTGGGGCTGGCGTTGCTGGTCGGTCTGGCCCGCTTCGTGCCCTACATCGGGCCGCTGGTGGTGTATGTGGTCCTGGCCGTGGTCACCCTGCTGCAACCCACCAACTTCTGGGGGCTCACGCCCTGGAAGCACACCCTGGTGGTCATCGGCACGGTCATGCTGGCCGATCAAATCTTCGACAATGTCATCATGCCGCGCTTCTTCGGCCGCGCGTTGGGGGTCCATCCGGCGCTGATTTTGATCACCGCGTTCGTGGCCGCAGACCTGATCGGGATGCTGGGCTTCGTGCTGGCCGCGCCCCTGGTGGCCTCGGCCCGGCTGCTGCTGCGCTATGTCATCCGCAAGATGTTCGACCTGCCGCCCTGGGACGACCTGCCTGCCACCGCGCCGCCTCCACCGCCGCCCCCGCCCTCGCGGCGCGAGCGCCTGCAACGCTGGGCCCAGCGTTCGTGGGACCGCTTGCGGGGCAGACCCGAAAGGCCCGCGGCGCGGTCGCGGCCGACCAAGCCGCCCAAATCGCGCCCGCCGCGGCGCTGAACACCGTCAGCGCCGCCCGCGCGGGGTATAATCCCCGCACCGTCGGAGGCAAGTATGACCCACGATCCGCACACGCCCGAGCCCGAGGTGCACGAACTGGGCAACACCCGCAACTTCATCGCCTGGATGGCCCAGGAGCCCGACGGCGAAGCCACCTACCACCTGGAACTGGGCCAGGTGACCTTGCACTTCTTCGCGGAAGAATGGCAGGAATTCCTCTCGCTCATGCAGAAGGTGCTGCGCGCGCATGAATCCTGACCTGCAGGTGCTCTTTGTGGGCCGCGATCTCCAGGTGAAGATTCGTTTGCAGTTGGCGCTGGAGTCGTACACGGCTCCGGGAGCCGAAGCGCGCGTCGCGGCCTTCACCACCTGGGAGGAACTGGGCCAGGCCCTGCACCGTCCCCGGGGCGACCGCGCCTGGGTGGTGATCGACACGGCCTCGGTGGAGCCCCCCTCGGACCCGGTGCTGCACGCGCTGGCCGCGTGGCGGGTGCAACAGGCGCGCAATCGGGTGGTGGCCCTGCGCGATCGGGGGCAACCGTGGCCGGCCTGGGTGGCCCACCTGCGCCCCGACTTCACCCTGCCGCGGGATCTCTCCGTGGGGCGCTGGCAACTGGCCCTGGACCGGCTTCTGCGGCCCGACCTGGAGGTTCTGCTGGCCGCGCCGGTGGATCCGCAGCCGCCGCCCCACCCCGAATGGCTGGTCAAGCGCGGCGCGGAGGTCCAGTTGCGGGAGGCTTTGGGCGAGGTGCGGGCCAAGGCCATCCTGCTCTGGTCGTTGGACAACAAACCCTGGGCCCGCGCGGGCGAACTGCCGGCCACCCTGTGGGGGTACATCATGCGCCGCCTGCTGGCGCTGAGCCACAAGCGGCTCTATCCCGAGCGCCTGCTGTGGGCCGCGCCGCCCGAAGTGTCCACCCCGGAACGCTACTGGATCTACATTCGGCCCGCGACGCAGCAGGTGTTGCTGGTCATGGTCGGGGCCGGCACCCTGCCCTACGCGGCCCTGCGTCAGCAGGCCCTGGAGGTCATCCACGGCCTGCTCACCCCGCCGCCCCATTTGCGGCTGACCCGCAAACCTGTGTTCCTGGCCGCGGAGGACGCGCTGCGCGCGGAAGAGGAGCCTTTGCCTCCCGAAGCGTCCGAGCCGTTGTTCGACGACATCCCCCGGCCCATCCCCACCGCGTCGGACGAGGGGCCGAGCCGGGCCGCGGAACCGCCGCCTCCGCCCATCGAGGGGCTGGGCCCCTCCTACGGCCCCTGACGCGCCCGCATCTCGAGGAGCGACCATGTCCGATGTGCCCTTGCTGTACCTCCTGGACGGCCACGCGCTGGCCTATCGGGCCTATTTCGCCCTCACCGGCGGCCGCGAAGATGTGGCCCGCCGCTGGATCACCTCCTCGGGCGAACCCACGGCCGCGGTGTACGGCTTCACCTCCATCCTGCTGCGCCTGCTCGAGCAGGAGGAGCCGCCCTACATGGCCGTGGCCTTCGACGCGGGGCACAGTTTCCGCGACCAGATCTACCCCGAATACAAGGCCACCCGCGACAAGATGCCCAGCGAGATGCGGCCGCAAATGGCGCGCATCCGGCAGATCGTCCAGGCCTTCGGCCTGCCCATTCTGGAACTGGAAGGCTACGAGGCCGACGATGTGCTGGGCTCCGCGGCCCACAAAGGCGTGCACGAGCACGATTTGAATGTCAAGATCATCACCGGCGACCGGGATCTGCTGCAACTGGTCAGCGATCGCATCATCGTCACCCTGCCGGGCCGCAAACTCTCGGACGCGGAGGACTTCACCCCCCGGCGGGTGATGGAAGTGCTGGGCATCCGGCCCGAGCAGGTGGTGGACTACAAAGCCCTGGTGGGCGACAAGTCCGACAACATCCCCGGCGTGCCGGGCATCGGGCCCAAGACCGCGGTCAAATTGCTGCAAAAATACGGCGACCTGGACAACATCTACGCGCATCTGGACGAAATCAAGCCCTCCATCCGCAAGAAGTTGATCGAGCATCGGCACCTGGCCTACCTGAGCCGGGAGTTGGCCCGCATCAGGACCGACCTGCCCATCGAGGTGCCCCTGGACGCGGCCCGGGTGGGCCAATGGGATCCCGACGCGGTGGACGCGCTGTTCCGGGAGTTGGAGTTCCGCACCCTGGTGCGGCGCTGGCGTCAATGGCTGCAAAGCCGGGCCGCCGCGCAAACCCAGGGCTCGACGCAGAGGCAACTGTCGCTGTTCGACACTTCCCCGGCCCCCGCGGAGGGCGTCCCCCAGGTGGGCGTGCCCAATTTGCAGGTCACCGTGGTGGACACGCCCGAGGCGCTGGCCGACCTGCAACGGGTGCTGGAGGCCGCGGAGACCATCGCGGTGGACACGGAAACCGACAGTTTGAACAAGATGCAGGCCCGGTTGGTGGGGCTCTCGCTGGCCGTGGATCCCGAGCACGGGTATTACATCCCCGTGGGGCACCGCACCGGCCGCCAACTGCCCTGGGAGCAGGTGCGGGAGGCCCTGCGGCCCGCGCTCACCGCGGGGTCGAAGGGCAAGGTGGGCCACAATCTCAAGTTCGACTATGTGATTTTGGCCCGCCACGGCCTGGAAATGACGCCCCTGACCTTCGACACCATGCTGGCCGAATGGCTGTGCGACCCGGCCAGCCGCAATCTGGGGCTGAAGAACCTGGCCTGGGTGCGGCTGGACATCCAGATGACCGACATCTCGGATCTCATCGGCAAGGGCCGGGGCCAAAAGGGCATGGACGAGGTGCCCATCGCGCAGGTGGCGCCCTACGCGGCCGCGGATGTGGCCGTGGTGCTGCGGCTCATCCCCGTGCTGCAGGCCGACATGGAGCGCCGCGGGGTCGCGCACCTGCTGCGCGAGTTGGAGATGCCTCTGGTGCCCATCCTGGCCCACATGGAAATGACCGGCGTCGCGGTGGACACGGAGCAACTGCAACGCCTGGAAGCCAAGTTGCGGCAGCGGCTGGCCGAAATCGAAACCCGCATCTACGACGCGGTGGGCCACCCGTTCAACCTGAACTCGCCCCAGCAGTTGGCCCAGGTGCTGTACGACGAACTGGGCCTGCGCCCGCCGCCGGGCACCCGCAAGACCAGCAGCGGACGCTACACCACCGCGGCCAGCGTGCTGGAGGCCATGCGCGACCAGCACCCCGTCGTGGGCTGGATTCTCGAGCATCGGGAACTCAGCAAACTGCTCCACACTTATGTCATCGCGCTGCGGGAGCAGATCCACCCCGAAACCGGACGCATCCACACCACTTACAACCAGACGGGCACGGTCACGGGCCGCATCGTGTCGCAGAACCCCAATTTGCAGAACATCCCCGTGCGCACGCCTTTGGGGCGCGAGGTGCGCCGCGCGTTCGTGGCCGCGGCGGGCTACCGCTGGCTGTCGGTGGACTATTCGCAAATCGAACTGCGCATCGTGGCCCACATCTCCGGCGACGAGAACATGATCGCCGCGTTCCGGGCCGGGCAGGACATCCACCGGGCCACCGCGGCGGCCATCTTCGGCGTGCCCCTGGACGCGGTGACGCCCGAACAGCGCCGCCTGGCCAAGGCCGTCAACTTCGGCCTCATCTACGGCATGACGCCTTACGGCCTGGCCCAGGCCGTGGGCATCTCCCAGGAGGAGGCGCGCGCCTTCGTCGAAGCCTACTTCCGCCGCTTTCCCAAGGTCAAGGAGTACATGGAGCGCACCCTGCGGCAGGCCTATCAGCAGGGGTATGTGGAAACCCTGTTCGGGCGCAAGCGCTACTTTCCCGAACTGCAGAACCCCGACATCAGCGTGAACGCGCGGCGGCGGGCCGAGCGGGAGGCCATCAACGCGCCCATCCAGGGCACCGCGGCCGACATCCTCAAGAAGGCCATGATCGCGGTGGACGAGACCCTGCGCCAGGACGACACGGGCGCGCGGCTGCTCTTGCAGGTGCACGACGAGTTGGATCTGGAAGTTCCGGCCGAGGCCGTGGCGCAAGTGGCCCCGCGGGTCAAGGAGGCCATGGAAGGCGTGGTCCAGTTGGCCGTGCCTTTGGTGGCCGAGGTCAAGGTGGGCCCCAACTGGGACGAACTGGAGCCGTGGCCGCCCGCGGCGGAGCCCGGCCGTTCGCGGAGCCCTTCCCCCCCATCTCAAGCCGCGTCGTCGGGCGGCGGCTCGGGCGCTTCCGCGACCACATAGAGGGGCCGCCCTTTGATTTCGTCGTAGATGCGGCCCACATATTCGCCCAGGATGCCCAGCGAGATGAGTTGCACGCCGCCCAGGAACAGCACCGCGATGAGGGTGCTGGCCTGGCCGTAGAAGGCCTGGACGCCCGTCATGCGGGCCACGGCCACGATGGGGATGGCGATGATGGCCAGGCCCGCGCTGAGAAAGCCCATGTAGGTGGCCAGTTGCAGGGGGAAGTAGGAGAAGCCCGTGATCGCGTCCAGCGCGAACTTGAGCATCTTGCGCAAGGGGTACTTGGTCTCGCCCGCGAAGCGCGGCGCACGCTTGTAAGGCACGCCGATCTGACGGAAGCCCACCCAGGCCACCATGCCGCGCAAGAAGCGGTGCCGCTCGCGCATGCGGCGCAGCACCTCCACCACCCGCCGGTCCATGAGGCGAAAGTCGCCCGTGTCCAGGGGAATCTCGACATTGGTGATGCGGCGGATGAGGCGGTAGAACAGGGCCGCGGTGGCGCGCTTGAACCAGGTTTCGCCCTCCCGGGCCTGCCGCACGGCATAGACGACCTGATAGCCGGCGCGCCACTTCTCCACCAGGTCGGGGATGACCTCGGGCGGGTCTTGCAAGTCCGCGTCCATGACCACCACGGCCTGGCCGCGGGCGTAGTCCAGGCCCGCGGTGACCGCGATCTGATGGCCGAAGTTGCGGGCGAAGATGACGGGCCGCACATGCTCGGGGTCTTGGGCCTGCAACTCGCGGATGAGGTCCGTCGAACCGTCCCGGGAGCCGTCGTCCACCAGCACCAGTTCCCAGGGTTCGCCCAGGTCTTCCATGACCGCGCGCACGCGGCGGTGGAGTTCGGGCAGGCTTTCGACCTCGTTGTACACAGGGACGACCACGGAGAAGGTGGGCGCGGGGGAAGTCATGGATGCCTCCTGGAGCGGGCCCGGCACTATTGTTCCGCGTCCTGGGCCTTGAGTTCGAAGTACGCCTCCATGATGCGGCGCACGATGGGCGCGGCGGTCTTGGCGCCTTCGGTGCCGTCGTACACGAACGCGACCACCACGATTTCGGGGTTGTCGTAGGGCGCGTACGCCAGGGTCCAGGCGTGGGAAGGCCACTCGCCCGGCACACAGCGGTTGGCGGCCTGGGCCTTGTTGTCACAATACTCCGCGGAGCCCGTCTTGCCCGCGACCGCAATGTGAGGGGGGAAGTCCTGAAATGTGTTCTTCAGCGTGCCGTACTCCACGGCCCGCCGCATGCCTTCCCGCACCATTTGCAAAGCCCAGGGATCAATGGTCTTGGTGACGCCGGTCTCGCGGCAGCGGCCGATGCCGCCGGGGTTCTCGAATTCGGGGATGCGGGCCTCTTGGGTCACATCCCAGCGCACCACGGGCTGGAAGGGCCGCACCACCCGCCCTTCGGGGTCCAAGTGCTCGTACACCAAAGTGGGCTGCATGACCCGCCCGCCGTTGGCGATGGTGGAGCCCACGATGGCCATCTGCAGGGGCGTGACCAGCACATAGCCCTGGCCCACGCTGGCCAGGTAGGTGTCGCCCGTGGACCAGTTCTCCCCGCGGAAGATGCGCTTCCAGGTCGGGTCGGGGATGAGCCCATCGGCCTCGCCGGGCAGGTCAATGCCCGTGTAGGAACCGTAGCCCAGGGCCTCGGCATACGCCTTGAGGCGGCAGATGCCCACGCCGCCGTTGGGAATTTCGTCGAAATACCCGCCGCCGACCTTGTAGAAGCACACATTGCTGGAGAACGCGATGCAGTCCAGAAATTCCAGTTGGCCGAAGCCGCCGCTCTTCCAGTTCCAATCGTAGAACTTGCGCCCCGTCCCCCGGTCGCCGGCGAAGTACTTTTCGGTCAATTCAATGGTGCCCGGCGTCTCGATGATCATACCGGGCCGCACCACGCCCTCGTTCAAGCCCGCGGTGGCGGTCACCAGTTTGAACACCGAGCCGGGCGGATGCTCCGCGGAGATGGCGTGGTTGAGCAGGGGCTTGAATTCGTCGGCCTCCAGGGCCTTGTAGTAATCGTAGGGGATGAAGCGCGCCAGGCGCTGGTTGTCGTAAGTGGGCACAGACACCATCGCCAGCACTTCGCCCGTCTGAGGGTTGAGCGCGATGGCCACCGCGTTGCGAAAGCGCACTTCGCCGAAATACGCGTTCCAGCGATCCAGTTCGTTCTCCACGATGCCCAGCGCGGCGTTCTGCAAGCGCAGATCCAGGGTCAAACGCAGGTTGACGCCCGGCTGGGGCTGCCGCGGGGGCTCCAGGTCGTGGAGGATGCGTCCGGCCACATCCACGGCCACCACCCGCCGCCCGTTCTGCCCGGCCAGCAGGTCTTGATACTGCATCTCCAGGCCCGCGTAGCCCACTTTGTCGCGGTTGATGTCCAGGCCCTTCTCCTCGTAGTAGTCCACCAGGGCCTCGGGCACGGGCCCCAAAAAGCCCACGATGGCCGCGGTGGTGCGCCCGGTGGGATAGTCGCGCACGGGCACCACTTCTACGCCGATGCCCGGCCATTGGGCGGCCTTCTCTTCCACCACCAGGGCCACTTCTTTGGGGACATCACATTTGAGGCGCACGGGCCGGTAAGGCTGCGAAACCTCGCCGTACTCCAACAGTTGCCGCAGGCCCAACTCGGACCGACAGGGGACATAAGGATGCGTCTGCAAACTGTTGAGGTTCAGGGGCATGTCCAGCAGGTCGGCCAGTTCTTCCAGCAGCGCGTCGCGGAAGCCGGGGTCGTCGGGCAAATAGGCCGCGGTCAGGGTGATGTTGTAGGAAGCCGCGTTGCGGGCCAGCACCCGTCCCCCGCGGTCGTAGATCACGCCCCGCGGCGCGGGCAGGTTGAGGATTTCCACCATGTTCTCTTGGGCCCGCGCGGCCCAGATGGAGCCCTGCAAGATCTGCAAGTTGAACAGGCGGGCGATGAACACGCCCAACACCGCCAGCAGCAGGAGCCACAAGATGGTCAAACGGCGGCCCGCTACGCGATTCACTCCCTCGGTCATACGCTCACCTCATGCGCTTACCATCATACCAAAATTGTCAACCCGCGCCCAAGCGCCGGGTGCATGCAAACCATGTAGAAATGGCCGTTTGGTGCAAACCCCTCCCATCCCCC
>JAADEN010000162.1 GCA_013153375.1 Chloroflexota bacterium
CAGCGCGGGCGTGGCGGCCAGCACGGTGCGGCCCGGCAGGCCGGGGTCGAACACGCGCGCGGTCAGGGGCGCGCGGCCCCGGCTGTCCAGCACCACCCGCAGGGGGTGGTGCACCGCGTCCGCGTCGGGCAGGCGGGTGGTCAGCCGCGGGTCGTCGGCCTCCACCGTGCCCCGGCCCACTAAGATGGCGTCCACCTGATCCCGCAGGCGGTGCACCCAGGCCCGGGCCTCGGGGCCGGTGATCCAGCGCGCGTGGCCCGTGCGGGTGGCGATTTTGCCGTCCAAGGTCATGGCGTACTTGGCCACCACCCAGGGCCGGCGGGTGCGCACCCAGTGCGCGAAGCCCTCGATGAGTTTCCGGGCCTCGGCCTGACCCTCGCCCAGCACCACCTTGACCCCCGCGGCCCGCAGTTTGGCCACGCCCTGGCCGTGCACCACGGGGTTGGGGTCCAGAGTGGCGATGTGCACCTCCGCGATGCCGGCCTCCAGAATCGCGTCCACACAGGGCGGGGTGCGGCCGTGGTGCACGCACGGCTCCAGGGTGACATACATGACCGCGCCCCGGGCCGCGTCGCCGGCCTCGCGCAGCGCGAAGATCTCCGCGTGGGGCTCGCCAGCCTTGGGGTGGAAGCCGCGGCCCACGACGCGGCCGTCGCGCACGATGACCGCGCCCACCGCGGGGTTGGGATGGGTGCGCCCCAGCCCGCGGCGGGCCAGATCCAGGGCCAGACGCATGGGAGCGGGCGTTTCGCTCATGGCTCGGTCTCACCCTCGGCCGGGGAGGTAGGCGCGTCGGTCGCCTCGTCCTGGCGCCCGGCCCCGGCGGAGCCAGTTCCCCCAGCACTTGCCCCGTGCCCGTTGTAGCGCCGCCGCAGTTCGCGCACGAAGGGGTCGTCGGAAGCGGTGGGCAGGGCCTCCAGGCTGGTGTACACCCGGGTCAGGTAGCGCCGCCCATCGGCCCGAATCACGGCCACCTCCGCGACGATGTCCTTGGGCAGCATGTCGTAGTCTTGCAGGGTCCAGATGGTGGTGATGTGGTCGCTCAGGTTGGGCCACTGGTCCTTGGCCCAGGTGTAGCGCTGCCGGGCGAACTGCCAGATGTCGTCGGGCAGGGGGCGATGGCGGTAGGCCTTGAATTGGGGCCAGATTTGGGCGAAGGGCGTGTTGGGGAACAGGGTCTTGAGCATGGCCTGCTGCACGATCTCGGGGGGACGGCTCCGCTCGGGCAGCACCCAGTTGGGATGGAAGTTGCGGATGAAGGTGAAGATGCCGAAGTGGGAATAGCCCTCGATGACCTCCATGATCTCGGGCTGCCGCGCGTAGGCCCGGCGGTAGGCTTCCTCGAGCAGCAGGCTGGGCTCCTCGGTGTGCTCGTGGTCCTCGCCCTCCCAACCGCTGCGGCGCACGCCCCGGGGCAGGACCTCGAAGCGGAAGAAGCGCGGGTCCACATAGAAGTGGGCCGCGGCCGCGCGGCGGATGCGGTCGGGCTCGACATTGAACTTGGCCATCGCGCCGCGGGCGATGAGGTCCTCCAGCGCGTCGGCCAGGCCCCGCTGGCGGGCCTGGTCCAGAGCCCGCTCCAGGCCGCTGTGGTAGGTGATGGGCCCGCGGGTGGCCAGGACCTTCTCCATCAGCGCGTGGGCGTCCAGTTTGCGCAGGCCGCCGTTGGCGTTGACCCACTGGATGAGGGTGATGAGCGCGCCGGCCACCGCGATGGCCACCAGCGCGTGGTACTTCATGACCACCAGGATGACCAGCATGGTGTAACTGGCCAGCATCCCCCGCAGGCCCGCGAAGCGCAGGGATTTGGCCTCGGGGCTGCCCGGCTCGATGCCCCGCTCGCGCAGCACTTCGTCCCGGGCGAAGAAGACCGCGGTGCTGCTGATGACGAACGCGCTGACGAAGCCGAACGCGTAGTAGGCCTCGACCACGGTGACCTGCCGGATGATGGGGATGAGCACCGCGGCGATGAACCAGATGACCGCGATGCCCACCCGGTCGTCCAGGAACATGGCCGGCAGGCGGCCCAGGCGGGCCGCGTTGGCGGCCACGGCCGCGCCGCCCACATAGCCGCCGCCCTGGGCCAGCAGCAGGATGACGGCCAGCAGCAGCCCGGCCACGAACAGGAAGGTGGCGCCAAAGGTGCCGGCCAGCGCGTCCTTGAGGGCCCGCGCGGTGGCGATGCTGGACGCGGTTTGGGCCACGAAGGTCTCCCGGTCCGGCGGCGGTGGGATTTCCGTCTCCTCGGCCAGGGGGCGCAGCACCGCGCCCTCCACATAGCGGGCGATGTACAACTCCTCGGCCGCGGCCCGGTCCGCGTCGGTCACCTGGATCTCGTCGGGCTGCACGCCCCGGCCCAGCCACTGCGCGGCCGTGATCTCGTATTCGATGAGCAGGGTGCTGTAGCCCTCGGTCGCGGGGATGTTCCAGCGCTTGGCCGCGTACAGTTGCATCACGCCCGTGCCGATGAGGAACAGCGCGGCCAGCACCAACGCGGTGCGGATGACCATCCACTTGGGCTTGGCCGCGTGCTTGCCGCTGGCCGGGATGACCTCATAGCCCGAGAAGCCCAGCATGGCGCTGGACATGGAGCGGAAGAACAAATAGATCACCATGCCCGTGGCCAGTGCGCTCAGGTCCTTTTGGGCCCGCACCACATGCTCCACCACCTCCGCGGCCTGCAGGCGATGCACGATGCCCTCGGTCAGGAAGGCCCACTCGGGGTGCTGCCAGGCCGCGATGGCGGTCATGGACAGCGCGGCCAGGGTGAACAGGGTGAACGCGCCGCCTCCCAACAGGAACAGGGGCACGGCCCGTTTGGGGCCCATGAGCACCAGCACGGCCATGATGAAGAAGGCGAACAACTCGGCCAGCAGGATGCGGTAGGCGGCCAACTCGGGCAGCACCAGCATGAGCACATCCGCGGCCGAGATGGCGCTGATGATGATGGTCAGGATGGCGTCCAGGAAGAACAGACTGGTGCCCACCCACGACAGCCAGCGCAGCCGCGGCGGGCCGATGGATTCCACCAGGGGCCCGCTGCCGCCCGCGTTGGGGCGCAGGTAACTGCCGGCCTGGTACGAGGGCACGATGCCGAAGTAGAGCATCAACGAGAGCACGCCGAACGCGGCGATGGCGATGCCGTGATAGCCGTGCGCGCCGTGAATGGCCAGCAAGGTCTGGTACGCGGCCACGCTGAACGCGTCCGCGGCGATTTCGAAGATGAGCGCGAACACGCCCAAACCCGTGCCGCTGACCAGCAGCCCTTCGACCAGCAGGCGGGGCAGTTTGCGCCGCGCGGCCCGCCATTCGCCCTCGGGCACATAATTGCGGAAAAGTCCTAAGGGCATAACGCTCCCTCCTTCGCGCCGGGGCCTGAACGCGCGGGCCCGGGCCGACGGGACGGACGAACGGCTGTCCCCATCGGCCCGCGCTCCCAGGCGTCCCACGAAAACGAACGAACGGTGGTCTATTATAGTCCGACCCGCGCCCAAGTTGGGCGGGCCCGTGGGGCCGCGTTCCCGGCCGGGCGCCTCTACGATGCCGCTTCTCGCGTCGGGGGAAAGACCTCCGAAGCGGGCCTGCGCCTCTCGCGAGGCCGATCGGACCTCGTGCGCGCGCCCGCGGCGTCCGCTTTGTCATCTTTTGGTATAATGATTAGAGGAACCGTACCCATCCATCGCTTAGGAGGTCTTCGATGCAGTATCGTCGGTTAGGTCACGCCAGTGGTCTGAAGGTCAGCGCCATTGCTTACGGCGCGTGGGTCACTTTCGGCAACCAGTTGGGCGAGAAAGAGGCCCGGGAACTCATCCACCGGGCCTATGATTTGGGCGTCAACTTCTTCGACAACGCGGATGTCTATGCGCGCGGGCAGGCGGAAATCCTGATGGGCAAGGCCATTCGGGATCTGCCCCGCGAGGCTTTGGTCATCTCCAGCAAGGTCTTCTGGCCCACCATGCCCGGACCCAACGGGCGGGGCCTGTCGCGCAAGCATGTGATGGAATCCATTCACGCGTCCCTGCGCCGCCTGGGCGTGGACTACCTGGACATCTACTACTGCCACCGCTTCGACCCCGAGACGCCCCTGGAAGAGGTGGTGTACACCATGGACACCCTCATCCGGCAGGGGAAGATCCTGTACTGGGGCACTTCGGAGTGGACCGCGGCTCAGATCACCCGCGCCTGGGCCATCGCGCAGGCCAACCATTGGGCCCCGCCGGTGGTGGAGCAACCCCAATACAACATGTTCCACCGGCGGCGGGTCGAGGAGGATCTGGTTCCTCTGGCCCGCGATCTGGGTATTGGCCTGACCACCTGGAGCCCACTGTATCAGGGGATTCTGACGGGCAAGTACAACGACGGCATTCCGCCGGGCAGCCGGGCCAGCCTGGAGAGCATGGCCTGGATTCGGGATCGCATCACGCCGGAGCGTATCGCCAAAGTGCGCGCCCTGACCGAGGTGGCTCAGGAACTGGGCATCACCACGGCCCAACTGGCCATCGCCTGGCTGTTGCGCCTGGACGAGGTGAGCGCGGTGATCACGGGCGCGACCAAGATGGAGCAACTGGAGGAGAACATCGCCGCGATCGAGGCCGTGGACAAGTTGGACGAGGCCGTGCTGGAGCGCATCGAGCAGATTTTGGGCTCTGAGTCCTGCGAATAAGGAGCGGCAGCATGACGGACCCGCATGTTCGGACGCACCCGCTGCTTCCCCCGCGGCCGCGGGCCCTGGCCGACCTGGTGGCCTACCAGGAGGGCGTGGTGGTCAGCCGCACCCTGATGGACGGCGCGGGCGGCAGTGTGACCCTGTTCGCCTTCGCCGCGGGGGAGGGCCTGCGCGAGCACACCAGCCCCTACGACGCGCTGGTGTACCTGGTGGAAGGCGAGGCCGAGGTGGTGATCGCGGGCGCGTCGCACCGGGTGCGCGGCGGGGAGGTCATCCTGCTGCCCGCGCACGAACCGCACGCGCTGCGTGCGGTCCAGCCCTTCAAGATGCTCTTGGTCATGGTGCGCGCGGCGCGGTGAAGCGTCCGCCGGGCTCGTCGGGCCCGCGCCTTCCAGGAAAGAAAACACCGCGCTCCTGGCCCTGCGGCCGGGAGCGCGGTGTCGCGCGTGGTCCGAGTGGACTTACTGCGAGGAGGGCACGCCCGAAGGCTCGGGACTCACGGGCTGCTCGCCCGCGGCCTCGGTCTCGGCGCCGGGCGCCGGGGTCGCCGCGGCTTCGGCCTCGGTTTCGGCCTCGGCCTCGGGTTCTTCCTCCAGGCCCAGCACCTCCGCGAAGCGCTTGGGGTCGAAGCCCGTGCCCGCGGGGATGAGTTTGCCGATGATGACATTCTCCTTCAGGCCCAGCAGGCGGTCCTTCTTGGCCGCGATGGTGGCCTCGGCCAGCACCCGGATGGTGTGCTGGAAGGAGGCCGCGGACAGCCACGACTCGGTGGCCAGCGCGACCTTGGAGATGCCCAGCAGCACATCCCGATACTTGGCCGGACGCTTGCCCTCGGCGATGAGTTTCTCGTTCAGCCGCCGCACCTTGAGCCGATCCACGATGTCGCCCGGCAGGAAGTCGGTGTCGCCGGGGTTGATGATGTGCACCTTGGAGGTCATCTTGCGGATGACCACCTCGAAGTGCTTGTCGTGGATCTTCTGACCCTGGGTGCGGTACACCTTTTGCACTTCGGAGAGCAGGTACAGTTGCGCGGCCTCGCGGCCCCGAATTTGCAGCACCCGCCGCGGGTTGAGGGAGCCTTCGGTCAGGGGCTGGCCGGCCTCCACTTTGTCGCCCGTCTGCACCAGCAGCGGCAGGTTGCCGGGGATTTCGTACTCGCGCACCTCTTTGCGCTCGTACGCGACGATGATCTTGCCGTCCTCCAGCCGCACCCGGCCGCCGTGGGTCGCGGTGACTTCCTTGCCCTCAGGATCCACGAAGAGCACCTGACCGGCCTCGACCTCGCTGCCGTCCTCCACCTGCACCACCGCGCCCTCGGGCAGGGGATATTCGTCTTGGGCCATGTAACTGTGGATGACCCGCACGATGCGCAGGTCGGGGTACTTGTCCGACTGGGTGACCTGCACCACGCCCGAGATTTCGGTGATGACGGCTTCGCCCTTGGGCTCCTTGCGGGCCTCCAGGGCCTCTTCCACCCGGGGCAGACCGGTGGTGATGTCGCGCTCCGACGCGACGCCGCCCGTGTGGAAGGTCCGCAGGGTCAACTGGGTGCCGGGCTCGCCGATGGACTGGGCGGCCACGATGCCCACCGCGGTGCCCACTTCCACCATCTTGCCCGTGCCCAGATCCAGGCCGTAGCACTTGGCGCACAGGCCGAAGGGCGCTTCGCAGGTCAGGGGCGAGCGCACCTTGACCGCGGCCACGGTCGAGGCTTCGATGCGGCGCACATGGCGCTTTTCGATGAGTTCGCCGGCCCGGACGATGATCTCGCCCGTCTCGGGGTCCACGACATTCTCGGCCGCGACCCGGCCCCACAGCCGTTCGCCGATCTTCTGGCCGCCCACATCGTCGTCCCGGCGGATTTCCCAGAATTGTTCGGTGCCGCAGTCCTCGATGGTGACGATGACATCCTGCACCACATCCACCAGGCGGCGGGTCAGGTAGCCCGCGTCCGCGGTGCGCAGCGCGGTGTCGGCCAGACCTTTGCGGGAGCCGTGGGTGGAGATGAAGTACTCCAGGTTGCTCAGGCCCTCGCGGAAGTTGGACCGAATGGGCAGGGGGATGATGCGGCCCGAGGGGTCGGCCATCATGCCCCGCATGCCGGCCAACTGCGCGATGGTGCCGTAGCCGCCCTTGGTCGCGCCCGAGATGGCCATCACGGCCAGGTCGTTGGTGGGGTCCAGCACCCGCTTGACGGCCTCGCGCACCTGCTCGGTGGCCTGTTGCCAGATTTCGATGACCCGCTCGTTCATCTCCTGCTCGGTGAGCAGGCCCCGCCGGAAGGCCCGTTCCACCTTGTCCACCTCTTCGTGGGCCCGCCGGATGATTTCCCACTTCTCTTCGGGCACGGTGATGTCCGCGATGGCCACGGTCACGCCCGAGCGGGTGGCGAACTTGAAGCCGATGTCCTTGATGGGGTCGGCCACGGCCACGGTGGCCTCGTCCCCGCCCAACTCGTAGATTTGGGACATGAGATCGCGCACGCCGCCTTTGTCCAGCACTTTGTTGTAGAAGCGCATGAACTCGGGCAGCACCTGGTTGAAGATGACCCGCCCCACGGTGGTGTGGATGACCCGCTCCTCGGGCCGCTCCAGACGGCGGCCTTCGTCGTCGAACCAGGTCATGGTGCGGAACTGGATGCGCGAGTGCACCTCCACCTGGCCCAGGGAATAGGCCAGTTCCACATCTTCGTAACGGCTGAAGGTCAGGCCGTCGCCCTTGTGCGGCCGCGGGTCCTCCATGGTCAGGTAGTAGATGCCCAGCACCATGTCCTTGGACGGGGTGATGATGGGCTCGCCGTCCGCGGGCTTGAGCAGGTTCTTGGTCGAGAGCATGAGTTCCCGGGCCTCTTTGATGGCCTGGGGCGTGAGGGGCAGGTGCACGGCCATCTGGTCGCCGTCGAAGTCCGCGTTGAACGCGGTGCACACCAGAGGGTGCAGTTGAATCGCGCTGCCCTCGATGAGCACGGGCTCGAAGGCCTGGATGCCCAGCCGGTGCAGGGTCGGCGCGCGGTTGAGCATCACCGGGCGCTCTTTGATGACCTCTTCCAGGACCTCCCACACCTCGGGCCGGCCCCGTTCCACGAACCGCTTGGCCCCGCGGATGTTGTTCACATACTCTTTCTGGACCAGGCGGGCCAGCACGAAGGGGCGGTACAGTTCCAGGGCCATGCTCTTGGGCAGGCCGCACTGGTGCAACTTGAGTTTGGGGCCCACCACGATGACCGAGCGGCCCGAGTAGTCCACCCGCTTGCCCAGCAGGTTGCGGCGGAAGCGGCCCTTCTTGCCCTTGAGCATGTCGCTCAGGGACTTGAGTTCCCGCCGCCCGCGGCGCAGCAGGGCCTTGCCCCGATAGGAGTTGTCAATGAGGGAGTCCACGGCCTCTTGCAGCATCCGCTTCTCGTTGCGGATGATGACATCGGGCGCGCCCAGTTCGATGAGCCGCTTGAGGCGGTTGTTGCGGTTGATGACCCGGCGATACAGGTCGTTCAGGTCGCTGGTGGCAAAGCGGCCGCCGTCCAACTGGACCATGGGCCGCAGATCGGGCGGCAGCACGGGCAGCACGGTGAGGATCATCCACTCCGGCCGGTTGCCCGAGCGCCGGAAGGCTTCCACGATCTTCAGGCGCTTGATGGCCTTCTTGCGCTTCTGCTTGCTCTTGGTGGTGCGCACCTCGTGCCACAGGTCCTCGGCCAGCGCGTCCAGGTCCAGACGGCTCAAGATCTCGTGGAAGGCCTCCGCGCCCATGTCGGCGCGGAACACATTGCCCCAGCGGGACTTGAGTTCCCGATAGCGGGGCTCGCTGAGGAAGGTCAGCGGCCGCAGTTCCATGAGTTCGTCGCGCCAGCGCAGGCGCTCGTCCTGGGCCTGGGAGGCCTGCTTTTCCAGTTCCTCGCGCAGCAGGTCCATGCGCCGTTCCGCGTCGGCCCGAATGCGCTCCCGTTCGGCCTCCACCGTGGCCAGGCGCGCCTCTTTCTCCTGCGCCAGTTGGGTCTCGATGGCGGCCAGTTGCTCCTGGACGATGCGCTGCACCCGGCTCAGGTGCTCGCCGGTCACCGTCTCGCCGGCCTTGGCGATGAGGGTGTCCGTCGCGCCGAAGCGCAGGGGCTCCTCCAGCACCTGGCCCATGCGGCTTTGCAGTTCCTGCTCCAGGCGCTGGCCTTCGCGGATGATGGGCTCCAGTTTGGCGGCCACGGCCTCGCTGTACTCGGCCTCGATGGCCTGGCGCTGGGCCTCCAGCCGGGCCAGGCGCTTGTCGCGCTGGGCCTTGACCTCCGCGATGCGCGCGTTGATGCGCTCGGCCAGTTCACGCTCGCTCTGGCCGATCTCCTCGCTCAGCCGCTGCAGCGCGCGCTGCCGGGCCTCCTCGTCCACATAAGTGACCACATACTGGGCGAAGTAGAGCACCCGCTCCAGGTTGCGGCGGTTGATGTCCAGCAACAGCCCCAAATACGACGGCACCCGGCGGGTGTACCAAATGTGGGCCACGGGCGCGGCCAGTTTGATGTGGCCCATCCGCTCCCGGCGCACCGACGAGCGGGTGACTTCCACGCCGCACCGCTCGCACACGATGCCCTTGTAGCGCTTGTTCTTGTACTTGCCGCAGTAGCACTGCCAGTCCCGCGTGGGCCCGAAGATGACCTCGCAGAACAGACCATCTTTCTCGGGCCGCAGGCGGCGGTAGTTGATGGTCTCGGGCTTGGTGACCTCGCCGTAGGACCAGTTCAAAATGGTCTCGGGCGAAGCCAGGCGAATGCGCAGGGAGAGAATATCTTTGGTCTCCACAAGCAACCTCCTGGGGAGCATACCCTGGCCCGGGGTGAGGGTGGTGGTGCTGGGGGATGGGCTCCGCGTGGGCTCGCGACGCGCTTAAATAAAAGCGCCGCCACAGGGCCTAAGCGCCTGTCGCGAGAAAAGTCTGGCGGACCTTCATTCCCAAGTTGACCACCCTTGTGTGTCGGGCGAACCCCAAAAAATCATGGAACAGACAAAAAAAGCCAGCGCGCAGGCGCGTTGCGCGCCACCACGCTCGCTACGATCGAGTGAGAGGCCTTCGGGTTTTCATGCGAGGCGCATTATACCCTGGCCCGCCTCAGGCGTCAAGGGTCGGCGCGTTTTTTCGCGCCCGCGGCCCGGCCTCACGCGCCGGCCAGGCGGGCCAGCCACGCACCCACCCGTTGCCCCGCGCGGCCGTCGGTGTAGGTGGTCTCGCGAGCCACGAAGGCCCGCCGGGCTGCGGCTTTCTCGTCGGGATGCGCGAGCGCGCGGTTCAGCGCGGCCTGCAAATCGTCCTCGTTGTACGCCACATCCCCCGCGCCCGACTGCAAGAAGCGGCTGTGGGTGGGCCAGTGCCCGATCTGGGAGAGTTTCAGCGTGAACTTGCCCGGCCAGGGCTCGGGCGCGTCCAGGCACACGCTCACCACCGGCGTGTCGTGGATGGCCGTCTCGACCACCATGGTCGAGTACACGGTGGTGAACACATCCGCGTGGGCCATCATGGACGACTTCTCGTCCATGTCCTCGCCCGAATAGTAGCCCAGGCTGCCGCCCAGGGGCACGGGTTTGACCACATGCACATGGGGCAGGCGGCGGGCCAGGTCCAGCACCCGCTCCCGCTCGGCCGCGAAGTGGGGCACCTCCATGAAGTGGTTGGGGTGCAGGCGGACGAGCAGTTGGGCTGGGTACGCGAGCCGGTCTTCGGCCACCAGGCGAGCCAGGGCCGCGATGTTGGGATAGTTGGGCGCGAAGGTGACGAAACTGGCCGCGTAGGCGATGAGTTTGCGCGTCGGGTCCAGCCCGTGGCGGCGGAAGTATTCCTCCCGGGGCAGGACCCAGCGGCGGGTGAAGTAGCCGTCGTAGGAGGGGATGCCGCCGATGTGAATGCGGGCCGGGTCCCAATCGGAGCCTTCGACCGCTTCGCGGCGCTGGATCGCGGACCACACATTGAGCGCGTCCACGGGCGCGCCGGGCAGGCTGTAACTGCTGGTGTTGTCCCAGCCGACGATGACGGCCGCGGTGGGCACGCGGTGCCGCAGGCGGGCCTCCCGCAGCAGGTAGCGGTCCCAGCGCCAGCCCGGGGTGCTGGCCACCACCAGGCTGGGGCGGTAGCGCGCGAACAGGTCCCGGTACAGGTCGGGCGTGTAGCGCCACTGGGCCCGCACCACGGCCTGCCGGGCCCAGCGAAAGCGGCGCATCAGGGCCACATAGGCTTTGGCCAGTTGCAGGAACGCGCGGCGTCGGCCCCGGGCCTCGTATTCCACCTGCTGGATGTAACTCTCCACCGCGCCCAACGGGATGCGGTTGGACGCGCCAGCCCGGCGCAGGAAGTCGAGCCACCACTGGGCCCGGTAGTTGTGGCGCTGGAAGTAGGCCCGGGCCCGGTCCAGGCGCAGGCCCTCGAAGTGCAGCCCGGGACGGCCGAAGCGCTGGGCCAGGCGCTGGGTGAGCGCGTCGTCGGTGAGGACCACCACCTGAAGGCCGTGCGCCAGCAGCGTGGGCACCACATCGCTCTGCAGGAAGTACACCACGGCCAGACCGTGGTCCGCGCTGATGAACACCGTGCGACTCATACGGGGCTCCCGGGCAAAAGAGTTGGCGCTCTCCACTTCTTCCCACTCACCACTCACCTCTCACCACTCACCTCTCACCTCTCCCTTCTCACTTCTCCCCACTCTCCACTTCCCACTCCCCACTATTAAACCACATCCCCCCAAAGGCGGTTATAATTCTCTACCCTGGCTGCCTTGACGGCAAGGGGTATCTTTGCGCAGAGGTGCGACATGCTTTGGAGTTTGACCGCCGCGGCCGGCGGCAACCTGACCTCGTTTTGGTCGTTGAGCCTGGTGCTGTTCCTGGCCGTGACCGTCCCCCTCGTCTTCAGTCGCTTCAAGCGTTGGCAAATCCCCGCGGTGGTGGGCGAGATTCTGGCCGGCATCGTGGTCGGACGCAGCGGCCTGGGCTGGGTCAAGGCCGACGACCCCGTGCTCGCGCTGCTCTCGGAAATCGGCTTCGTGTTCCTCATGTTCCTGGCGGGCATGGAAATCGACCTGAGCGCGCTGGGCTGGGGCGGCCGCGGGGGCGGCTCCAAAGCCACGCGCGGCCGCACGGGGCCGCATCCCCTGGTCCTGGCCGTGACCTACTACGCGCTGACCCTGGTGCTGGCCGCGCTGGCCGGGTTCGGCTTTTGGAAGATGGGCCTGACGCGCTCGCCCATCTTCATGGCCCTGCTCATTTCCACCACCTCGCTGGACCTGGCCCTGATGGTGCTCAAGGAGCGCGGTCTGCTGAGCGGGCGTTACGGGCAAACCCTGTTCGTGACCGCGCTCATCTCCGACTTCGTGACCATGCTGCTCATCACCGTGCAGGTCGCGGTGCTGTCCAAGGGCCTGACGCCCGAGATCCTGCTGGTGGGGCTGCTGTTCGTGGCCCTGTTCGTGTTCTATCGCCTGGGGAACTGGGCCTTGCCGGGCCTGCGGCCGCTGCTGGACGAACTCTCCCACGCCACCACGCACATCAAGGTGCGCCTGGCCTTCTGGCTGTTCGTCGCGTTCGTGGCCCTGGCCGAGTTCCTGGGGGTGGAAGTCATCTTGGGCGCGTTCCTGGCCGGGCTGCTCATCAGCATGTTGACCACGCCCGAGGACCACGAGACCCGGCACCAACTGGAGAGCATCGGCTACGGCTTCTTCGTGCCCATTTTCTTCATCATGGTGGGCGCGAAGTTCAACCTGGCCGCGCTGGGCGGCGGGTCGGGGTCGTGGCTGCTGTTGCCTTTGTTGTTGACGGCCGCGTTCGGCACCAAGATCATCCCCGCGGTGGTCTTTCGGCGGGCCTTTTCGTGGCGCGAGAGCCTGGCCGGAGGCGTGCTGCTCTCCGCGCGGCTCTCCCTCATCATCGCGGCCGCGGAGATCGGCGTGCGCCTGGGCGTGCTGGACGATGCCGTGGTCTCCGCGGTGGTGCTCGTGGCCGTGATCAGCGTGATTCTGGCACCCATGCTGTTCGGGCGTCTGATCGGTTCGGCGGCGGCGCGGCCCAAGACGCGGCCCATCGTCATCGTGGGCGGCGGCTCCCTGCTGGGCACGCATCTGGCCGTGCAGTTGCAAGAGCAGGGCGAGGCCGTGGTGCTGTTCGACGAAGACCCCGCCCGCGTGGAG
>JAADEN010000117.1 GCA_013153375.1 Chloroflexota bacterium
CTGAAGCATGCCTCCCCTCCACGCGAGGCAGACCCACGGTCATCCGGTCGGCTTCATTTTAGGGGCAGCCCGGACGGGCGTCAAGGGCGGGCGAAGGACGAAATGGCGCGCCAATCTCAACCGCCGTGGTACAGCCGAAAGATGCGGTGGTAGAGCGCGAGCAGGGCTTTGCGCACTGGCTTCCAGCGGGCCCAACGGGGCGGCCCGGACCGCGATGGGGCCGCGCCGCGCGCGGAGCCCGTCCCCAAAAAGGCCCGCGCGAAGTCGGGCAGGGTGTTGCCCATGTGGTCCACCCACGGCTCGGGGGTCATCAGCCGCAGGTAGCCCCGCTCGTTCAGGGCCCGATCCAGGTTGCGCACATCCGAGCCCATGGGGCGGGTGTAGTCCAGGGGCAGGACTTCCTGCAGCACCCGCTTGTAGGCCACGAACTGCCAGTGCGACGCGCCCGCGATGGCCGTTACGCCCCGGTAGGTGAGGCGCAAGAAACGGGCCTGTTCGTACGCGGCCCGCACCTGGGCCTCGTCGTGGCCCAGGCTGAGGTTGAAGTCGCGGAAGACCTCCCACGGCACGAAGCGGCCCCACTCGGCCTGGACCTCGGGATCGCGCTCGGCCCAGGCCTGGGTCGCAGTCCACAGGCTGGGCTCCGCGGCGAAGGGCCGCGCGGTGACCATCCCCACTCGGGGGAAGGTCTCCAGGATGCGCCGCGCGGCCGCGAGCCAGCCGGGCCGAAAGAACACATCCCCATCCGCGTAGGCGATGATCTCGCCCGGCGCGGCCTGGAACGCGATGTTCCACGCGCCCACCACGCCCAGGTTGCGGTCCGAGAGGATGAGGTATTGGATGCGGCCCGCGGCGTGGGCCTCCTGGAGGAAGGCGCGCATCTCGGGCCCGCTGGCGTTGTCGAAGACCAGCACATCCAGCGGCTCCTCGGTGTGGCGGTGCAGGCTCTCCAGGGTGGCGCGGAAGACCTCCAGGCTCTGGGCGTAGTAGCCGCTCAGGTAGGGCACATAGGTGAGCAGCACCGCGGTGACCCGCCGGGGCTTGGGCGCCTGGGCGAGGGATTTGGCCGGATTTTGGCCCACGCGCATCGGCTTACTCCTCTACGGCCCTGCGCGGCGGGATTCCTCGGCCAGCCAGTTGACCCAGGCCCGCGCCACCTGCCCGGCCACGCGGGCGTTGTTGCGCAACAGGGCCAGGTTGACCCGCATGGTGCGCCGGTCGCTCAATTCGGTCAGCCGTTGCAGCAGCCAGGGCGTGACCGCCGCGCCCCGGATGGGCTGCCCGCGGCCCTGGGCGGCCTGTTCGTTGTGGGCGCGCAACTCCTCCAGGGCCATCTCGATGAGGCGGCGGATGTACTTGTACGGCAGCGCCGCATCCGCGGGCGGCGGCACCGCGAGCAGCACCGCGGAGGGCATCTGCAGCCGCCAGTGGGTCTGGAGCAGCCGCGCGGCCTCGGAAGGCGTATCCACCCGGTGGCGCACCTTCCACGGGCTGTCCACGCTGTAAAACGCGGGAAACATGTCGGTGCCATAGCCCACCACCGGCACGCCCCAGGTCTCGAGATATTCCAGCGTGGCGTCCAGGTTCAGGATGGCCTTGGCCCCCGCGGCCACGGTGAGCACGGGCGTGCGGGCCAGTTGCGGCAGATCCGCGGAGATGTCGTAGGGCGGATCGTAGTGCACGCCGCCGATGCCGCCGGTGGCGAAGAAACGGATGCCCACCCCGTGCGCCACGGCCAGGCTCGCGGCCACGGTGGTGCCGCCGAACAGACGGGCGTCGCGCGATGCGAGCAAAGGCGCGAAGTCGCGCACGCTGATCTTGACCAGGCGGAAGTCCTGGCGGGCGGCCAGCGGGCGGTGGCGCGTCCGGGCGTCGTGGGCCATCTGGGCCAGGACCTCGATTTGCGCGGGGCTCAGCCCCACCACCATGCGGCCCTCCCACAGGCCGATGGTCGCCGGGATCGCGCCCGCGGCCCGCACCTCGGCCTCCATGTCCAGGGCCACTTGCAGGTTGTGCGGCGCGGGCAAGCCGTGGGTGATGACCGCGCTTTCCAGGGCCACGATGGGGCGGTGATACTTCAGCGCCTCGCGCACTTCAGGAGCCACGCGCACGGGCGCGTCGGGGTGCGCCGGGCCCTCAATCGCGCCCGAGGCAAACCACGGCCCCCCTTCCGCGGGCTGGAGCGTGTGATCCATCCAGGAAGTCATCTTGTCACCTCACGCCTGGGGTTCCCGCGGGTCGAGGATGACGATCTCGTCGGGAAGATTGGGCACCGCGCACAAGAACACGAAGTCCTCGGTGCCGATGTTGCGATACCAATGGGCCGCGCCCGCGGGGATGTACACCACATCGCCGGCGCGCACCTCGTGCACCTGCTCTCCAATGGCGATGCGGCCCCGCCCTTGCAGCACATACTGCTCGTGCTCCACCCGGTTGGTGTGCAAGGGCATCCACCCGCCGGGGCGGATGGTGAAGCGCCGCAGCGCGAAATTCGGGGCCTCGTCGGGGCCGATGAGCACCTGGATGGTCACGCCCTGGCCGGCCTGAACCGCCTGGGCGGGCACCTGGTCCGCATGTTTCACGGGCATGGGGAACACCTCCGGTTGGGCCGGGGCGCGGGGAGCGACCCTCGGCCGGGGTACGCGGCGCGGGCGCGCCGCGCGACCTCGATTGTACCAGGGATGCACGCCGCGGTCGGGTATAATATCCGCGCCGCGCTGGACGGCTCCTGGGCCGTCCCATTTTTCCCTTGGTGAGGGCGTGTCATGACATCCCAAGGCCCCAACGATTCGGCCGCGCGCTCGTGGTTCGAGCAGCCTCTGCTGCCGGGCTGGCCGGTGAGCCGCGGCCTGGCCCTGTTCACCCTTATCGTCCTGCTGGCCGTGATCACCCGTTTCGTCCACCTGGGCCAGCGGGTGATGAGCCACGACGAAAGCCTGCACACCTACTATTCCTGGCAGTTCTACATGGGCCGCGGCTATCAACACACGCCCATGATGCACGGCCCGCTGCAATTCCACCTCATCGCGCTCTCGTACTTCCTCTTCGGCGACAGCGACTTCACCGCGCGGCTGCCCCACGCGCTGGCCGGGGTGCTGGCCCTGGCCTTCTTGTGGGCCTGGCGGCGCTACCTGGGCCGCTGGGGAACCCTGTTCGCGGCCGGGCTGATGCTCATCTCGCCCTACCTGCTGTACTACAGCCGCTACGCGCGCAACGAAGCCTTCGCGCTGCTCGCGGGCGTGGTCACCCTGTGGGCCATGTTGCGCTACCTCGATACCGGCCGCGACCGCTACCTTTACTGGCTCACCGCCGCGCTGGTGCTGCACTACACGGCCAAGGAGACCGCGTTCATCTACACCGCCCAGGCCCTGATCTTCCTGGGGCTGGGCGTCCTCCAGAAGGTGCTGCATCCCGACGAGCCCTGGCGCGTGGCGCTGCGCCGACGCACCTTCGTCTTCGCGCTGCTGGCCGCGCTCATTCTGACCGGGTTCGCGGTGCTGACCGAGGTCGGCCTGGCCCGCCTGAGCACGCAAGGCGTGACCCTGACCACCGCCGAGGGCGAAGAGGTGCGCCGTGTGCTGGGCTTCTCGCCCTACGGCCAGTTCTTCCTGGCCCTGGCCGCGCTGACCTTCGCGGCCGCGCTGGGGCTGCTGTTCACGGGCTACGATTGGCGGCGTCTGCGCCAGCACCGCGAAACGCACCTCATCGTGCTGCAACTCAGCCTGGTGGCGCCCATGCTCGCGCCCCTGCTGGTGACGCCCTTCGGCATCGACGCGCTGAGCACGGCCTGGCCCCAGGTGGGCATCACCGCCGCGGCCATCCTGGCCCTGGCCCTGCTGGGCGTGGCCCTGGTGGCCTGGCTGTGGGATCTGCGCCGCTGGTGGCCCCAGGCCGCGCTGTTCTGGGCCGTGTTCGTCGTGCTCTACACCGCCCTGTTCACCAACGGCCAGGGCTTCTTCAGCGGCCTGGTGAGTTCCCTGGGCTACTGGTTGGGGCAGCAAGATGTCCGGCGAGGCAACCAGCCCTGGTACTACTACCTGGCCATCCACATCCCCATCTACGAATATCTGCCCGCGTTGGGCTTCCTGGCCGTGACCCTGGGCCGTTTGCGGGCCTGGCTGTCGGGGTGGAGGAAAGGCTCCGCTGAGGCCGCGGCCGCGGCGGAAGGGCCCGCGGAGGAGGTCTCCCAGCGCCGCGTGGTGGCCCTGCTGTGGTTCTGGAGCCTGACCAGCGTGCTGGCCTACACCCTGGCGGGTGAGAAGATGCCCTGGCTCACCGTGCACATCACCTGGCCCATGATTCTGCTCACGGGCTGGTGGCTGGGCCGCCTGTTCGAACGCCTGCCGCGCCAGCGCGCGGCCCTGGGCCGTCTGGCCCTGCTGCTGGGGCTGCTGGTCGTGTTCGCGCTCGCGGTGGGCCACGGCCTGAGCATCCTCCTGAGCCCCACCCCGCCCTTCCAGGGCAAAGAACTGGACCAACTGCGGGCCACGGGCGAATTCCTGCTGTACGCCTTCACCGCGCTGCTCGCGGGCTACGGCGTGGTGCGCCTGAGCGCGCAGGTGCGGGAACAAGCCCTGAGCGCGTCCGTGGGCCTGGCCGTCTTCGGCGTGCTGGCCGTGTTCACCTGGCACACCGCGTACCAGGCCGCGTACATCCACTACGACCAGGCCAACGAGTTCCTGGTCTACGCGCACGCGGCCCACGGCGTGCGGGTGGCCATGGACCAGATCGAACTCATCGCGGAGCGGGCCTACGACGGCATCGACAACCTGCCCGTGGCCTACGACGACGCGGTGTCGTGGCCCCTGAGTTGGTACTTGCGCCACTACACCCAACAGCGCTACTACGGCGCGTCGCCCGACCGCTCGCTGCGGGAAGTGCCCGTCATTCTGGTGGGGGCCAAGAACTACGCCCAAATCGAGCCCATCGTGGCCAATCGCTACATCCGCTTCGACTACCAGCGCATGGTCTGGCCCACCGAAGACTACCGCGGCCTGACCTGGGAGCGCATCGTGAACGCGCTGCGGGACCCGGCCATGCGGGCCGCGCTGTTCCAGATCTGGCTCAACCGCGACTTCACCCTCTACAACCAGGTCACGGGCAAAGACCTGCGCCCATCCAACTGGAGCCCGTCGGACACCATGCGCCTGTATGTGCGCAACGATGTGGCGGCCAAAATTTGGGAGTTCGGCACCGCGGGGGTGACCCTGCCCACGGAGCAAGATCCCTTCGAGGGCCGGCGGGTGATCCTGCCCGTGGATGCGGTGGTCGGCCCCGAGGTCGGCAGCGCAGGGATGCTGCTGAGCCCCCGGGATGTCGCGGTCGCGCCCGACGGCACCCTCTACATCGCGGACACCTACAACCACCGCGTCGTGCACTGGGATCCGGCCACGCATCAGGCCCTGGCCGTTTGGGGCGGGACGAACATGGGCCCCGCGGCCGAGCCCGGCCTGTTCAACGAGCCCTGGGGCCTGGCCGTCGCGCCCGACGGCAGCGTGTGGGTCGCGGACACCTGGAACCACCGCGTGCAAAAGTTCACCGCCGACGGCCAACTGCTGCGCACCGTGGAGGCCATCCCCGTGGAGGCGCAACCCGCGTTCTACGGCCCGCGCGATGTGGCCGTGGACGCGGCCGGCCGGGTGTATGTCGCGGACACGGGCAACAAGCGCATCGTGGTGCTCGACGCGGAAGGCCGCTATCTGACCCACATGGGCGGCGGAGGGCTGGCCCCCGGCCAGTTCGAGGAGCCCGTGGGCCTGGCCCTCGGCCCCGACGGGATGCTCTATGTGGCCGACACCTGGAACCAGCGCATCCAGGTGCTCAGCCTGGTGGACGAGCACACCCTGGCCTTCGTGCGGGAGTGGGAAGTGCCGGCCTGGTACGGCCAGGGTGTGGAGAACAAGCCCTACCTGGCCGTGGACGCCCAGGGCCGGGTGTATGCCTCGGACCCCGAAGGGGGGCAGGTGCTGGTCTTCGACGGCCAGGGGAACCCCCTGTTCGCCTGGAGCCAGGGCCCCGATGGCCCCCTGGGCGTGATCAACGGCCTGGATGTGGACGACCAGGCGCGGGTTTGGGTCGCGGAGGCCAGCCGCAACCGCATCCTGGCCTTTCGCGCCGTGACCGGCCCGGCCACACCCTGAACCACCGCCCAACCGGAGGGATTCCCCCGAACCGCATCTTCGTCGCAAGGAGGCCGACCATGTTCACCTGGGAAGTCTGGCTGCAGAAAGCCTTCGAATTTTTGCCCCGTTTGTTCGCGGCGCTGGTCATTCTGGTCATCGGCATCTATCTGGCCGCGGTGGTGGCCCAGGCCCTGGCCCGCTGGCTCAAGCGGCGCCAGGTGGACGAAGAAGCCGCCTTGCTGGTGGTGCGGCTGACGCGCTGGGGGCTCATCGCGCTGGCCGTGGTCATGGCGCTGCAGCAGGTCGGGTTCCAAATCGGCGCGTTTCTGGCCGGTTTGGGCATCGTGGGCTTCACCCTGGGCTTCGCGCTGCAGGATGTCAGCAAGAACCTGGTGGCCGGAATCCTGCTGTTGCTCATGCAGCCCTTCGACATCGGGGATCTCATCGAAGTGCAGGGCTTCCTGGGGCAGGTGGAAGATGTGAACCTGCGGGCCACGGAGTTGCGCACCCTGGACGGCCGTTTGGTGCTCATCCCCAACGCGGATGTGTTCACCTCGTCCATCGTCAACTTCACCCGCACCCCGCGGCTGCGGGTGGGGGTCGAGGTCGGCGTGGCCTACGACAGCGATCTGGACAAAGTGCGCCAGGTGGCCCTGGACGCGGTGCGCCGCCTGCCCTTCGTGGTGGACGATCCCGCGCCCTTCGTCTGGTTTCACACCTTCGGCGATTCGTCCATCAACCTGACGGTGTACTTCTGGATCGAGGCGCACCACACCGCGCCGCCCGAGGCGCAAAGCCAGGCCGTGCAAGCCATCTTCGACGCGTTCAACGCCGCGGGCATCGAGATCCCCTTCCCCATTCGCACGGTGTACTTGCAGCAGGTCGAGGAGGACTGACCTCCGGGTCAGGCCCGCGGGCGCCGCGGGCCACCCTCCGCGCCCGAAGACGACCTGGCCCGCCCGGCACGGCGCTTCCGTGCTCGGCGGGCCAGGGGCGTCACATCCACCGCACCACCGCGTCCAGGGGCTGGCGCGGGGGCGGATCAGGACGGCGGGCCGGGTAGCCCAGGTAGAACAGGGCCTGGGGCTCCCACGCGGGGGGCAGATCCAGCACTTCGCGCACCAGGTCGGGCACGAACACGGGGCCGCAGGTCCACACCCCGCCCAGGCCCTCCGCGTGCGCGGCCAGCAGCATTTGCAACCCGGCCAGCGCGGTGCTTTGCAGGAGCATGAGCCGCTCGGCCCGCTGCCGCGCGGGGTCGGGGTACGGGTCGCCCACGCTCAGGTCCGCGGCCAGCAGCAGGGCCACGGGCGCGGTGAGCAGGCGCTGCCGGCTGCGCTGCACCCGCGCCTGGATCTCGTCCGCGGGCAGGCCGTCGGCCTCCAGATCGCGGCGGAAGGCCGCGGCCATCGCGTCGGCCAGCGCGGCGCGCACTTGGGGGGAGCCCAGCACTACCCAGCGCCACGGCTGGCGGTTGTGCGCGGAGGGCGCCCAGCGCGCGGTGTCCAGCACCCGCCGCAGCACCTCTTCGGGCACGGGCCGCGGTTCAAAACGGCGCACCGAGCGGCGGGTGCGCAGGAACGCGTGCCGGGCCTCGCGAGCAGAATCGGCCATGACCGCGCCCCCGGCCCTTCAGTCCTTTTCGTCCCCCAACTCGTGCAGCGCGGCCCAATCGGCCTGCAGCGCGCGCTGCCGCCACCACAGGCTGAGGATGTACAACACGATGCCGCCCAAAATGACGGCTTCCCCCAGGTAGAAGTAGAAGGATGTGTCGGGCGTCGGGTACATGGTTCACTCCATCAGGCGCAGGCGTTCTTCTTCCAGGCGGTCCGCGGCGCGGCCCAGGCGATAGCGGTGCCACAGCAGGGCCACATACAGCACGGTGAACGCGAACAGGCTCATGAACAGGGTATGGCGCATGCTGGCGGTCATGTCGAACGCGCCCTGCGCGCCGGCCTCGTTCTTGCCCACCACCACGGGATGGATGGTGCGGTAGATGCGCACCGAGAAGAAGGTCAGGGGCACCGAGAGCATGCCCACGATGGCGTACACCGCGCCGAAGCGGGCCCGGCGCTCGGGGTCGTCAATGCCGCGGCGCAGCATGAAGTAGGCCACATACACCAGCAGCATGATGGTCACCGTGGTCAGCCGCGGATCCCAGGTCCACCAGGTGTTCCAGATGGGCCGGGCCCAAATGGAGCCCGAGACCACGCCGATGAACGCGAACACCAGACCGATCTCCACCGCGGCCACTTCCAGCGCGTCCCACTTGCGGTCGCGGGTGACGAGGTAGAGCACCGCGGCCGCCGCGGCGACCAGAAAACTCAACATGCCCAGCCAGTTGGCCGCGACATGGAAATAAAACACCTTCTGCACGATGCCCATGGTGCGTTCCAGGGGCGCGTAGGCCAGCACCATCCACAGGGCCACGGCCATGCTGAGGGCCGCGGCGATTTCGGCCACGCGCAACCCAAGGGGCCGACGATTGTCCATGGGGAACTCCTCCAGGCAGGCCGGGGCCTGCGGGATGGCGGGCCGGACGGCCCGCGAAGTGCGGGGTATTATACCGTGAGGCCCGCGGCAAAAGAGAAAAGCGGGATGAGAATCGCGGCCCTGTGGTATAACCGGGCGCGTCGCATTCCTCACGCCTGGGAGGCCGACCATGCCCGTGGGCGTACTCACGCTCCACCTGCATCTGGACATGAGCGCCTCGCTCAAGGACAAGCGCCGCGCGCTGCGGCCCCTGCTCCAGCGCCTGCAGCGGGAGTTCAACATCTCGGTCGCGGAGGTGGACTACCTGAACGACCCCGGCCAGGCCCTCATCGCGTGCGCGCATGTGAGCAACGACGCCGCGTTCACCCAGCGGGTGCTGAACAAGGTGGCCCGCTGGGTGGAGACCCACTGGGGGCACGGCTACATCGCGGGGGAATGGATCGAAATGATCGGCTAACGGCCTTTGGTATAATAAAAATGCCGTGGGCATGTGGCGGAACTGGCAGACGCGCAGGACTTAGGATCCTGTGCCGGCGACGGCGTGTGGGTTCGAGCCCCACCATGCCCATCGAAAAAGCCGGGTCGCGTGGCCCGGCTTGTTTTCGTGGGGGACAGGATCTTCAGGCCCGCGCCGCGGGCCGAGGCGTCATGGTTCCGCGCGTCGGCGTTCCAGCGCGTCCTTCAGGGCCTGGCGCACCACCTGGGGGTTGGCCCGGCCCCGGGCCCGGCGCATGACCTGGCCGAAGAGCCAGTTCAGCACCGACTCCTTGCCGGCCAGGTACTTCTGCACCTCCGCGGGATGCGCGGCCAGCACCTCGTCCACCCAGGCCTGGATCTGCCCCGCGTCGGACACCTGCCGCAGGCCCAGCGCGTCCATCAGGGCTTCGGGCGTGCCGCCCTGGGTGAACATCGCGGCCAGCACCTTCTGCGCGGCCTGCTTGTTGAGCGCGCCCTTGTGGAGCAGGGCCAGCAGGTCGGCCAGGTGTTCCGCGGGCACGGGGATGTCGTCGGCCGCGCGGCCGTGGCGGTTGAGCAGCGCGAAGAGTTCGCCCGTGACCCAGTTGACCACGGTCTTGACGGGCACGCCCTGGGCCTGGGCCCGCGCGGCCACGGCCTCGAAGTAGTCGGCCACGGCCTTCTCCGCGGTCAGCAGGTCGGCCTCGTAGTCGCTCAGGCCATACTGCGCGCGCATGCGGCGGTAGCGCGCGTGGGGCAACTCGGGCAGTTCGGCCCGCACCCGGGCCAGCCAGTCCTCGTCCACCTGCAACGGCGGCAGGTCCGGCTCGGGGAAGTAGCGGTAATCGTGGGCCTCTTCCTTGCTGCGCTGGGGCACGGTGCGCCGCCGGGCTTCGTCCCAGCCCAGGGTTTGTTGCTCCACCTGGCCGCCGGCCTCGAGCACCGCGATCTGGCGCTGAATCTCGTAGGCCACGCTCTCTTCCAGGGCCCGAAAACTGTTCAGGTTCTTGATTTCCACCCGCGTGCCCAGCCGGTCGCTGCCCTTGGGCCGCACCGAGACATTGGCCTCGAAGCGGATGACGCCCTTCTCCATGTCGCCCGAGTTCACGCCCAGATAGCGCAGCAGTTGGCGCAGGCCCGTGGCGTAAGCCCGCACCTC
Source organism: Chloroflexota bacterium (assembly GCA_013153375.1). Taxonomy (GTDB): domain Bacteria; phylum Chloroflexota; class Anaerolineae; order Anaerolineales; family DRMV01; genus JAADEN01. The sequence goes on from JAADEN010000117.1 coordinate 10,231, forward strand.
TTCCACCGAGTGCATGTCGGGCTCGGAGACGATCTCCAGCAGCGGCACCCCGGCCCGATTCAGGTCCACCAGGGAGTAGGCCTGGCCGTCCTTCTGCACATGGGTGAGTTTGCCCGTGTCCTCTTCCAGGTGCACCCGCCGCACCCGCACCGCGCGCTCGCCCTGGGAAGTGCGAATCCACAGCCGCCCGTGTTGGGCCAGGGGCAGTTCGTATTGGGAGATTTGGTAGCCCTTGGGCAGGTCGGGGTAGAAGTAGTTTTTGCGCGCGAACACGCTCACCGGGCGAATCTGGCATTCCAGGGCCAGGGCCACCCGCAGCGCGTAGTCCACGGCCCGCTCGTTGATGACGGGCAGCGTGCCGGGCATGGCCGCGCACACCTCGCACACCGCGGTGTTGGGCTCCGCGGTGGTCAGGTCCACCACCGGGCAGGCGCAGAACATCTTGGAGCGGGTCTGCAATTCCGCGTGCACTTCCAGGCCGATGACGGGTTCGTAGTCCATGCAGCACCTCGGGGAAGCGGGAAGCGGGGGGCGGGGAGCAGAGAGCAGGGAGCAAGAAGCGGGGAGCGGGGAGCGAAAGGGGCTCCCTGCTCAGTGCTCACTTGTTACGCGTTCAAAATCCAGTTTGCCAACCGCTGACGCAAGCGATTGAGACGCTCGGGGGCTATGGCTCCAATCGCACCTAAAAGGCTGTCACCCGAAACTACGGCCAATCGCCCCAAGCGGATGACGCTGGGTTGCTTCAAGCCGCTATCTACAAAATCCGGGTCATGGCGGTCTACGATTTCATCAAAACCTTTTACGACTTGGTGCAGTTGGGTTGAAATCATGCAAATCAACCAGTCATCGTACACGCCGGGCAAGCGCGCGAGCAACAATGCAGGGCGCAACTTCCCGCCCCGCAAATCAACCTGTGGGAACCGGAAGAGGACAACCTGACCTGCGCGCTTCATGAAAACGGCACCTTGATATCTTCCAGCGAATAAAGTTCCGGTTCGTCTTCCATGCCTCGCATAGCCATTGTGAGCGACCATGTGTTCCAGGCGCGCATTTCTTGTTGCTCCGCCTTCAAAAGCAAAAACTGCACGAAGTCCAGCAGCTCCTCTAATAACGGTTCGGGCAGCTGCTGGATAGACTGCTGGATACGAGATTCTAAATCAGGCAACATCCTTTGAACCTCCTAAACTTTTCCCAATCCCATCCTTGACTTCTCGTCTCGTTCATGCTTATTGCTTATCATCATCCGTGGACGGCGCGGCCGGAGTCGCGGGTTCGTCGCCCAGTTCGGGCAGGGCCTGTTCGATCTCGTCGGGCGACTGGCCCTTCTCCAGCCGCGAGACCACCTCGTCGAACTCCGGGCCCAGGTCTTCGCCCAGTTCGTCGCCCATGCGGCGCATCAGCCGGGCCAGGGTGCGGGGGTCCTTCTCCAGCGCGTCCAGCGCGGTCGGGTCCTCGGCCAACGCGTCCAGGTCCACCTCACCGCTGCGGCGCACGGCCACCCGGCCGTAGCGGCGCACCACCCGCGACGAGCCGCACGCAGGGCAGGTCACCGTCACCCGCCCGTATTCGGCATACGATAGCCGCACCGTAAAAGTTCGGTTACAATCTTCACACCGATAGGTGTAAGTCGGCATGGGTTCGCCTCCCAGGGCAGCGTTGCCGCTCACGCGAGCCTCGGCCTGCTGCGATACCCAGGCCATCCGAGCGGGGTCATTATACCCGCATTTCGAGGGCAAGGGCATGGCCAAATTCTCCCTTCCGCCGCGTTACCCGCTGCTGGTGGTGATCTCCGGCCCGTCGGGCGTGGGCAAGGATTCGGTGCTCAAGCGCCTCAAAGAGCGGGGCGCGAACTTCCACTTCGTGGTCACCGCCACCACCCGCCCGCCCCGCCCCGGCGAGCAGCACGGCGTGGACTACTACTTCTACAGCGCCGAAGAGTTCGCCCGTCTCATCGAGCAGGACGAACTCATGGAGTGGAGCATCGTGTACGGCGACTACAAGGGCATCCCCAAGAAGCCCGTGCGCGAGGCCCTGGCCCGGGGGCAGGATGTCATCATGCGCATCGATGTGCAGGGCGCGCAGAAGGTGCGCCGCCTGTGCCCCCACGCGGTGCTCATCTTCCTCACCACCGAGACCGAGGAGGAACTGGTGCGCCGCCTGCGCCGCCGGGCCACCGAGAGCGAGGACGCGCTCGCGCTGCGCATCGCCATGGCCCGCAAAGAACTGGAGCACCTGCCCGAATTCGACTACGCGGTGGTCAACCGCGAAGGCCATCTGGACGACGCGGTGGACACCATCCTGGCTATCGTGCGGGCCGAACATCATCGGGTGCAGCACCGCCCGCCGTGCCGGTTGTGAGGCCGGCCCTGACGAGGTTTGGAGGCCCGCTCGTGAACGAGCCTCAGCGCACGCCTTCCCCCGGCCGGGAAGAGAAACCACGGATGAACACGGATTGGGCACGGATGAACGCGGAAGACAAGGCGTTCGCGCCTGGATCCGGCAAGGGCACGGCGGGGCCGCGCCCGGGCGACCCAGCGGGTCGCCCCTACGGGGCCGATCCC
>JAADEN010000172.1 GCA_013153375.1 Chloroflexota bacterium
CCGGCCACCGAGTCTGAGCAGCAACGCATGGTGGCCTCGCTTCTGGAGCACGAATGGTTCCGGGTGTATCCTGAAGATGTACGTCCTTCAATGGAGGACTACGCCCGTTTCCCAGCGGTATTGCAACCTTCGGGCCGCTGGACGCGCTTGTTTTATTGGTACTTCGTCACTTTGCCGTTGCGCGTGGTGCCGGCCCAATGGGACTTCGCCTGGCAATTGCGGCTGCTGCGGGGCATGTCGGTGCTGCTGTTCGCGGTCACCATCTGGGTGGCCTGGCAGGCGGCGCGGGAGGTCTTTGGCCCGCGGCACCCCCTGGCCCGGCTGGCCCCCCTGAGCCTGATGCTACTACCGGGCTTTGCGGAGCCCATGAGTCTGCTCAACGACGATGTAGGCGCGGCGTTTGGGGGAACACTCTTTGTATGGGCTGTGGCGCGCCTGCTGCGTCGGGGGCTCACTATCCGCGAAGTGGCTTTCGCCCTGGGGGCCGCGTGGGTGGCCAGCCAGATGAAACGCACTGTAGTGCCCATGCTGGCCGTGCTGCCCTTCGCGCTGATTTTGGCCTGGCGGCCGCGTCGCGTGCGATGGGCACCTTGGGCCTTGTCCGCGGGGCTGGCCCTGGGGGCCGCGGTTGCAGTGCTGGGCTGGGGTGACCCCGCACACTGGTATCACGACCGGGTGGTCGCGATTCCCTTGCGCGTGTCCATGGACGACGCTCCCGATGGGCAATGGGTCTTTCGTTTGCCTTCAACTTCTATAGAAATGGGCCAATGGTTACCCTCGATAATCTATATTTATCACCAAAATAACACACCGTTACGTTTGACCTTTTGGATGTGGAGTGACGAGCCGGGTCAAGTGCGTTTGCCCCGCTTATGCAATTCTAGTGGAGGGCTTTGGCAACCAATAGAGACTTGTGCCCCGGAACAAATCGTTGAAATCGGCCCTCAACCTAAATATTTCGAAATTAATCTCGATCCTGTAGGTGGAAGGTTTGTACGTTTAGAAATTACGCCTTTTACGGGCCAAAATCTTGGTTATATCTACATAGACGCGCTATCCTTACGAGCGGCGCATGATGCTGAAGCGCCTGAATTGCTCCGAAATGGTTCTGCCGAGCAAGCAGGACCGCGCCTCAAACCTCTGGCTGCACGAATATTACCTGCAGGTTCTCTCGCGTTGCCGGTGGTGCTGGCCGCCTGGCTGGAGCCTACGGTATTACTGCAAGCGCTACGCCCCACGGGAATTATGTTATTCAGAACTTTTTGGGGATTTTTCGCACGTGCTAAAGTGTTTTATTTAGGCCGCGATGGTACTTATGCAGGCTTATTACTTCTCTCTATTCTAAGCGTTTTTGGTCTTCTTCGGAGAGTCGTACGCGAATGGAAGCGCCTTGAATGGAGATTGATTATATCACTTGGATTGAGCGGTGTTATCGTATGGTTTATGACTTTTTCCTTCGTTTTGGGTTATCTGCATGATGAGGCGCATATGGCGACTTGGTTTCGTTACGCGTTTCCTGCTGCCTTCCCCACCATGCTTATGATTATTCTGGGCTGGTATGAATGGTTACATCGTTATCAACGTTTATCTGTAATCCTTTGTTTTTTAGTAGGGCTCAATATATTGGCATGGCTGAGCTTAGGACTTTATTTTTATCCTCCGCCGTTAAGTGCGGATCAGGCAGGATTTATCATTGCTATTGTACTCTTCAGCTGGCTTGGGTGGTCAAACAAAAAGGAAAATTGGTTACGGGAAGGATAGTGATAGGAAAGGCTTAGGTCATCCCCACCCCCGCCCGCGCCAAAACGCGGCGCGCGGCTTTGACCATGGGCATGTCAATCATGCGGCCTTCCAGGGCCACCACGCCCACGCCTTGGGCGCGGCCGCGGGCGTAAGCCTCCAACACCCGGCGCGCGGCCGCGATCTCCTCGTCGCTCGGGGTGAACGCTTGCTGCACCACCGGCACCTGCGCGGGGTGGATGACCTGTTTGCCGTCGAACCCCCAGGCCGCGGCTTCGCGCGCCTCGCGGGCCAGGCCGTCCAGGTCTTTGTAGCGGATGTACACGATGTCGATGGCCTGCACATCGTGGGCCTTGGCCGCGGCCACCACGGCCTGCCGCGCGTAGAGCACTTCCCGGTTGTCGGGGCTGCGGCGGGCGCCGAGGTCGGCGGTGTAATCTTCCGCGCCAAAGAGGAGCGCGTCCAGGCGCGCGGTGGCGCGGACGATGTCCCGGCGGCGCTCGACCCCGGCCGCGGTCTCCAGAATGGCCAGCAGGCGCAACGAGCCCACGGGCCAACCGTGAGCCTCCTCGGCCTGCTGCAGACGGTAGGCCACCCAGTGCAGTTGCCAGGGGGCTTCGACTTTGGGAACCACGATGCCGTCGGGATGCGCGGGCAGGACCGCGTCCAGGTCGGCCGCGGCCACGCCGCCGTGGGGGCCGGTCGGCGCGTGGATGCGCACCAAACGCTCCCCGGCCCGAAAAGTTTGTTCCCCCAGAAGCCGCGCCACCAAGCGCCGCGCGGCTTCTTGGTTGGGCCATGCGACCCCGTCTTCCAGGTCCAGGCACACGCTGTCCACGGCCAGTTGCGCGGCCTTGAGGATCTTGCGCTCCTGGTCCCCTGGCACATAGAGCAGCGCCCGACGAGGCCGCATGGCCCCCTCCCTGGTTTAGTAGAAGACCTTGCGCGGTAAGGTCTTGGCTTGCTCAATCCAATCGCGCACTTGCGACAGCGCCGGCACCCGCCGCACCAGTTTCTTCTCGCGGTTGACCTCGATCAGTTTGGCGTGCAGCGACTCGGGGTTGCGGCGGGCCAGTTCGACCACGGTGTCCACGCCCGCGGCTTCCAGCAGGTCCGCGTACTCCGAGCCCACGCCCTTGATGCGATACAGGTCGGCGTGATTGACCCATTCCAGCAACAACTTGGGCGAAATCTCCAGGCGTTCGGCGATGCTGCGACGGCCTTGCGGCGTTCCGGCTTGCTCCAACAAGGCTTCCACGGTGGTGATGCCGATGGAGGCCAATTTCTCTGCATAGACGGGGCCGATGCCTTCGATATCCTGAATGCGTTTTTTCGCCACTTCTCACCTCCTTAGGGATGGAAAGTTGGGCTCCCCCCGCCGGGGGTTGCCTAATGCGAACAACAGATTACGCGGCCAATCAGGTCACAAAAAATACCTTTTTCGGCTTCAAGACCGCTTCTTCTGCATTATACTCCATAATAGCCACCAGGTCGCCCTGCTCGGTCACCGCGCGCAGCAGCCGCCCTTCGGGCAGCCCTTCCCAGCGGGACGGCAGGCTGTGGCCGTGGCGCACTTTGTCCACCTCGTCGGCGTTGAGTTCCACCAGGGGCCAGTCGGGCAGCGCGTCGGCCGCGGGCAACAGGTACTTATACCAGTCGCCGGTGAGGAAGGCCTCTTGCAGCCGTTGCAGGGGCACAGCGTCCCGCAGGGTGAAGCGTCCGCTCTGGGTGCGTCGCAGGCCGACCAGATGCGCGCCGCACCCCAGGGCGCGGCCGATGTCGTGGGCCAGGGAACGGATGTAGGTGCCCGAGGAGCAATGGACATCCAGGACGACCTCGGGCGGCGCCCACTCCAACAGATCCAGGTCGTACACGGTGATCTTGCGCGGTTTGAGGTTGACTTTTTGGCCTTTGCGGGCCAGTTCGTAGGCCCGTTTGCCCTTGACCCGCACCGCGGAATAGGGCGGCGGCACCTGCTCGATTTCCCCGACGAACTGCTTGAGCAGGGCGCGAAACCCCTCTTCGGAGATGTCGGGGCAGGGGGTTTCGTCGGTGATGCGGCCTTCGGCGTCGTAGGTGTCGGTGGCCGCGCCCAAGCGCAAGGTCGCCATGTAGCGCTTGTCGGAAGAGGCCACCCACTCGCTCAGGCGCACCGCGGGACCCAACAGCACCACCAGCACGCCCGAGGCGCGCGGATCCAGGGTGCCCGCGTGGCCCGAGCGCCGGATGCCCGTACCCCGACGGATGATTTGCACCACATCGTGGGAGGTCAAGCCAACGGGTTTGTCCACCACCAGGACGCCGGAGACCACATTGCGCAACAGGTCGGGATCGGTGCGCTGCTGGAGCGGCGCGCGCCAATCCGAAAACTGCCCGCGGCCTTTGCGCGGGGTGCGATTTTTGCGCGTGGGACGCCGCGATCGCAGAGATCGAGAACTTGCGTTCCAGGACATGGCCACCTCCCAAATCAGGGGTTTGGGGTGTCGGCTGGCAAGGGCTGAGGGACCTGGTGGGTGCGATGGAAGTGCATCGTGGCAGCCAGCACGCGTTGTTGCACCGCGGCCAATTCGCCGGGCACTCGAGCGCCGGCTGCGGCCGCGTGGCCCCCGCCGCCGAAGGCGCGCGCCAGTTCGCTCACATCCCAACCCTCTTTGGCCCGCCAACTGACTTTCACCAACTGCGGCTGGTCGGTTTCGACGAACACGACGGCCAAATCGGCCTCGCGCGCGTTGAGCAATGCGTTGACCAGACCGGCATCATCGGGCACCGTAAAGCCCGTCTCGGCCCGATCGCGCCGCGTGAGATAGGACCAGATCACGCGACCGGTCATCTGGGCGCGGGCCTTGCCGCGGCCGAGATAACGGATCTCGGCGAAGGAACGGGCCACCAGGGCTTCGTAATAGATGGTGCTCAGGGGCGCGCCCAGTTCCATGAGCCGCGCGACCAAACGCAAAGTCGCGGGCTTCACCGCCGCGGTGCGCAGCCCCAGGGTGTCGGTCAACAGCCCGGTCAACAGGGCCTGCGCGGCCGGGGGCGTGATGGTCAGGCCCCACGCGGCGGCATGTTCGGCCAACACCGTGGTGGTCGAGGGCGCATCGGGTACGACCACATTCAGACGACCGTAAAGGGTGTTGGCCTTGTGATGGTCAATGTTCAAATCAATGGGCCATTCGGCGGGCACCGCGTCGCCCAGGCGCTCCCGCGCGCCGCTGTCCACCGCGATGAGGATGTCGGGGCGGGTGGCAACGCGGCGGACGATGGTGTCGGCCGCGGGCAAGAAGAGCAAATTCTCGGGGACGGGATCCGCCAGGGCCAGGGTCACTTGCAGTCCGGCCTGCTGCAACATATGGCCCAGGCCCAGCAAGGAGCCTACGGCGTCGCCGTCGGGGTTGATGTGGGATACGATCGCCGCGGTTCGACCGCGGGCCAACAGCGCACGCACCGCGGCCGGCGGGTCATGGCTCGCCATCCACTTCCTCCTCGGGAGGCTCGGCCGCGGCCTCCGGGGTGTCCGCCTCACGCTCGGCCTGGAGTTGCGCGAACAACTGCTCCAGGCGCGCGGCCCGCTCAGGTGTGGGATCCCAATGAAATCGCAAACGCGGGAAAGTGCGCAGGTAGTCGATGCGCTGGGCCAGCAGGGTGCGCAGATAGCCTTTGGCCCGCTCCAGGCCGGCCATGACCTCGTCCCGCCGCTCGGCGCCTTCGATGGCCGAAACGAAGATGTCCGCGTAGGCCAGTTCTCGGTCCACATCCACATCGGTCACGGTCACGCCCTGCAAGCGCGGGTCCGCGACCTCGAAAAGCAGAATCTCGGCCAACTCCTCTTTGATGCGCTCCTCGATGCGCCGCAGTCGTACCTCGCCTACCATGATTTCCTCCAGGGCCCGGCTCACGGCCGGGTCCGCTGCCTCAAGGCTTTAGGCCGGGGGCACGGTCTCTATAGTGTAGCATATCAGTCGGTCGCCGACCTGAAAGTCCTTGAAGCCCTTGAGCCCGAGGCCGAATTCGTAGCCCTCGCGCACTTCCCGCACATCTTCCTGGAAGCGCTTGAGGGAGCCGATCTCGCCGTCGAAGACCACGGTGTCGCCGCGCAGCACCCGCACCCGGGCGTTGCGGCGGAACACGCCCCGTCGCACGCGCGCGCCCGCGACTTTGCCGAACTTCGAGGCGGGGAAGACGGCCAGGACTTCGGCCTCGCCCAGGACGACCTCCTGTTTCTCGGGTTCCAGCAACCCTTTGAGGGCCTTTTCAATGTCGTCCAGCAAGTTGTAAATGACCCGATAGGTCCGAATGGAGACGCCCTCTTGCTCCGCGACCCGGCGAGCGGCCGCGTCGGCCTTAACATTAAAACCCACAACCACCGCGCCCGATGCGGCGGCCAGCATGACATCGTTCTCGGTGATGTTGCCCACATCGGCGTGCAAAATGCGCACCTCGGCCTCGCTGTGCTTGGCGCGCTCTTCGATGGAGCGCACCACAGGCTCCAACGAGCCCTGGACATCCACCTTGACGACCAGGCGCAACTCTTTGACCTCGCCCTCTTGCAAACGCTGGAAGAACTCTTCCAGGCTCATGCGCGGGGTGGGGGTGGTTTGTTGCTTCGCGGCCTCTTGGCGCTCTTCGACGATCTTGCGGGCCTCTTTCTCGTTCTTCACCTTGAAGAACAGGCTTCCGGCCTGGGGGATGTCGTGGAAGCCCAGCATGCCCACGGGCGTCGAAGGGCCGGCCTCTTTGATGCGCTGGCCGCGGAAGTCCAGCAGGGCGCGCACCTTGCCGTAGGCCGTGCCCGCGACCAGGACATCGCCGACCCGCAGCGTGCCGTTTTGGACCAGCAGGGTCGCGACCACGCCTTGGCCCTTCTTCACCTGGGCCTCGATGACGGTGCCGAAGACGCGCCCCTGCGGGTTGGCGCGGATGTCCGCCGTGTCCGCGACCAACAGGATGGCCTCCAGGAGTTCGTCCAAATTCAGGCGCTCTTTGGCCGAGATCTCCACCATGATGGTGTCGCCGCCCCACTCCTGGGGCACCAGGCCCAGGTCCGCGAGTTGACGCCGCACCTTTTCGGGCTGGGCGTTGGGTTTGTCGATCTTGTTGATGGCGACCACGATGGGCACCTGGGCGGCCTTGGCGTGGGCGATGGCCTCGCGCGTCTGCGGCATCACGCCGTCGTCCGCGGCCACGACCAGCACCACCAGGTCCGCGCCCTTCGCGCCGCGGGCGCGCAGCGAGGTGAAGGCTGCGTGGCCGGGCGTGTCCAGGAAGGTGATGGGACGGCCCTCGTGCTCGATTTGGTAGGCGCTGATGTGCTGGGTGATGCCGCCCGCTTCGCGCTCGGCCACATTGGTGTTGCGGATGGCGTCCAGCAGGGTGGTCTTGCCGTGGTCCACATGGCCCAGCACGGCCACCACGGGCGGACGAGGCTGCAACTTGGCCTCGGGTTCGGCCATGAGCCATTTGCGCCACTGGGGCAATTCGCCCACGGCTTCGGTTTCCTCTTCGGCTTCGGGCACGGCCAGGCGCACTTCCTTGCCCAGTTCCGCGGCCACGATCTCCGCGGTCTCGAAGTCAATGGTCTGGTTGATGCCGGCCATGACCCCGACGCTCATCAGGGTCTTGATGAGCTCGATGGGGGTGACATTCAATTTTTGAGCCAGCTCACGCACCGTGATGGTGGGGGGGAGCTCAATGGGTTCTTGCTTCGCCATCATGTTGCGTTCCTCCGGATTCTCGGCGCCCCGGTCGGCATTGCGGTTCAGCCCTCGGCCTGGGGCTCATCCGGGGGCAGGGTGTCTGCGAACGCCCGCAAGCGAGCCACATCCGCGGGCGTCAATTCGGTGCGCAGCGCCCGAGCAAAGGCTTTGCGCTTGAAGGCGGCCTCCCAGCAGGCCCGGCGGGCGTGCACATACGCGCCCCGGCCGGGCAAGCGTCGCGTCGGATCCACCTGCACGCCGGCCGCGGTGCGCACGACCCGAATCAACTCCCACTTCGACGACGGAGTTCGACAGCCGATGCAGGTGCGCTGCGGGATGTGCTTGCGACCTCGACGCTGGGCCATCGTCTGCCTCCGGCGAGCTCCGGCCTACCATTCTTCCCAATCGTCGTCGCCGCGCTTGCGACGCCGCGACACATAATATTCGCCTTCCTCGTCGAAATCCATCTCCACATACCGGCGCTTCTTGCGCTTCTTCTTTTTCTTCTTGGAAGGTTCGGCCGCCGCCTCTTCCTCGCTCTCCTCCTCCACCAGCATCTCGGCGGGCGTCTGGAACAGCCGCTCGGCCGAGAACATCTCCTCCAGGGGCCGCTCTTCGACCTCGGCCGGCGCGGCGGGCGCTTCCTCTTCGGCGACCTCCGCGGGCACGGGCTCGGCCTCGGCCACGATGAGGTCCGCCACCGCGGGCTCGGGCAGCGCTTCGGTCGCGGCTTCGGCTTCCACCTCGGGCGCCTGTTCCTGGGGGACGGGCTCCGCCTCGGCTTCAGCTTCGGTCACGGGCGCAGCCTCGCCCACCTCCTCGGCCTCGAGCGCGCGAGCTTCGGCCTCCTCGGCCTCGGCCTGGGCCTCTTCGGCCGCACGCGCCGCGGCTTCGGCCTCCGCTTCGGCCGCGTGTTCGGCCAGGTAGGCCTCCACGGCCTGGCGCAGACTTTCCATGGTGCGCGGCCCCACGCCCTGCAGGCTGAGAATCGCGTCGGGATCCTTGCGCAGCGCGAGGATGAGGTCGCCCACGCTGTGGTATCCGGCCTCGGTCAAGCGCATGATGAGCCGCGGGGTGAGGCCCAGAATGTCCAAAGGCGTCTCGAACGCGGCCTCGGGGATGCCCTGCCGCAACTCGGCCAGCGCGGCCGCCTCCGCTTCGCGTTTGGCCCGCAGTTGGGCCAGCATACCCCGCTCCACCCGATCGACGAAGTCCAGCAAGAAGCGGTATTCCTCGGGGGTCAGCGGGCGCTCGGCCTGTTTCTTTTCCAACAGCGCCTCGACCTGCTCCAGCACTTCCCGCTCTTCGGCGAGGATGTCGGCGAACTCTTCCGAGCGATAGAGCTTGTCCAGCGCGTCCCGAGCCGCTTCGCTCACGCTCTTGATGTCGATGCGCCAACGGGTGAGTTTGGCGGCCAGGCGCACATTTTGCCCTTCCCGGCCGATGGCCAAACTCAACTGGTCCTCGGGCACCACCACCACGGCCGTACGAGGGCCGTCCCCCTCTTGCAGGTAAACCCCTTGCACCCGCGCCGGGCTCAGGGCTTTGGCAATGAACACCGCGGGATTGGGGTCCCACTGAATGACATCGATCTTTTCGTTGTGCAGTTCGCGCATGATGGTCTGGATGCGCGAGCCGCGGATGCCCACGCAGGCGCCCACAGGGTCGATGTTGGGCGCGATGGCCGAGACGGCCACCTTGGAGCGGCGGCCTGCCTCACGCGCCACGGCCCGAATCTCCACTTCCCCACGATGGATTTCAGGCACTTCTTCTTCCAGCAAGCGCTTGAGGAAGTTCGGATGGGCGCGCGAAAGGGTGATCTGCGGGCCGCGAGGGGTCATCTCCACATTCAACAGCAAGGCCCGGATGCGGTCATGGACCTGGAAACGCTCGCCGGGGATCTGCTCTTTGCGGGGCAAACGCCCTTCGGCGCGCTTGTCCAGCCCGACCACGATCTCGACCGGGTTGATGGCCTGGACGATGCCGTGCACGATTTCGCCCTTGAGCTGGCTGTAGTGCTCGTACTGCATCTGCCGTTCGGCATCCTGCAGGCGCTGTTTGATGACCTGCCGGCTGACCTGGGCCGCGATGCGCCCAAAAGTCGAGGGATCCATGGGCACCATGACGATGTCGCCCACCTGCGCGTCGGGTTGGAAGCGGCGCGCTTCTTCCAGGGCGATCTCGGTGCGCGGATCCTGGACCTCTTCCACGACTTCCTTTTCGACCAACAGGGTGATGCGTCCGTTGGGCAGGTCGAAGTCCACCTCGACCTGCTGGGAGGCCGGCGCGTTGTAGATTTTGCGATACGCGGCGACCAGCGCATCACGCAGGGCTTCCAGGATGCGCTCGGGAGGCAATTCTCGACTTTGCGTCAGCTCGTTGAAAGCCAACAGGACCTCACTGCTTTTCGCCATCCTAATCACTCCCTCGCGAAAAGTGCCAACGAATCTACAACAAGAGCCGCAGGAAGGACCTGCGGCTCTTGCCTGGTCGCGGGGGCCGGATTCGAACCGGCGACCTTCGGGTTATGAGCCCGACGAGCTACCGCTGCTCCACCCCGCAACAAGTGCTTGCTCAAGCCACGCCGGATTATAGCACAAGCCCCAGGCGAAGTCAACCGGCGGATTTTTCGCGGGAGCGCGCAGATGTAGAAATGGCCGCTCGAGGCAAACCCCTCCCATCCCCCGCGGCGGGACGGTCTCCGCCGCGAGGTAGGGTCCTGTGGGTCGAGCGGGTCACACGAGGGGCTTCTGCCATGGGCGCGTCGTCTTTTCGACCGCCCGCGGCTTGACAGGGCGGAGACGGCACCGTATACTGGAGGTGTCCAACGAACACCCGACCTGTCCGGGGAGCCCGTGGGAGATTTCGGTCTCCGGCCGGGCTGAGAGGAGGGCGGCAAGCCCTCGACCCGTCGAACCTGATCCGGGTAATGCCGGCGGAGGGAGGACAGGTCCACGCCCAAACCCTCCGCCCACCCTGACGACGGAGGGTGCGCTTTTTAAAGGCGGTGCGTCATGAGCATTTACGCGGTCTATGCCCACGGTGACCTCCCCTGGGACGCGGAAGCCGCGCACTGGTACCGGGCCGCGCAGGTGCGCCTGGCCGCGGACGGAGGCGCACGCGCCCTGCTGCGCCGCGGGCTGCTCCCCGATGTGGCCGTGGGCGATTGGGATTCGCTGTCCGCGGACGAACTCCACCGGCTGCGGCAGGCCGGCGTCACGCTGCACACTTTCCCGCCCGACAAAGACGCCACCGACCTGGAACTGGCCTTGCTGTACGCGGTCGAACACGGCGCACACGAGATCCATGTCTTCGGCGCGCTGGGCGGCCGCTGGGACCAGACCGCGGCCAACCTGCTGCTTCTGGCCCATCCTCGTTTGCGGGAAGCGCGCGTCCGGCTGCACCACAACGGCCAGCGCCTGTGGCTCATCCGCGGGCAAGACACCATCACGGGCGCGGTGGGCGACACGCTCTCCTTCGTGCCCCTGGGCGGCCCGGCCCGGGGAGTGACGCTGCAAGGCGTGGCCTACCCGCTGGAAAACGGCGCGCTGCCCTGGGCCGGAACCCTGGGCGTCAGCAACCGCTTCACGCAGCCCCAGGTGCAGGTGCAGGTGCGCGAAGGCATGCTGCTGGCCGTGCACATCCCCCAGGACGCGCAGCGCGCGCTCGAAGACGCGAAACAGAGTTCCGCTCCGTAATCCAACCGCCAACAGGAGGTTGTCATGGCCCATCCTTCCACGCGCGTCGTCTCGCGGGCTTTGCTGGTAGGGGCGTTCACCCTGGCCATTTACTACATCGCGGCCGTGCTACGCGGCCCCCAGGTCGAGGCCATCTCCTGGAACCCGGTGCACGCGGTGGTGCTGACCGTGCTGGGCCTGGCCGCGGGAGCCGCCTGGGGCACACGCGCCGGGCTGGAGCGCTGGCGCACGCTGGAAGTCCTCCTGGTGGCCAATCTGGCCCTGGTGTTCGGGCTGCTCTTTCTGGGCTGGACCGTGATCTGGGACGCGGCCAAGATTCTGGAAGCCGTTTTGCCCGGCCTGCGAGATCTGGCCTACGGCTTTTGGTTCATCGCCGCGATCCTGGGGGCCTACATCGTGCGCAAGCCCGGGGCCGCGCTGGCCGCGGAGACCCTGGCCGCGCTGGCCGAGTTCCTGGCCGGCAGCCAGTGGGGCTTCACCCTCTTGCTCTCGGGCCTGGTGCAAGGCGGCATGGCCGAACTGGTCTTCGCGCTGACCGGCTATCGGCGGTACGACCTGCCCACTTTGATGGCCGCGGGCGCGGCCGCGGGGCTGGGTAGCCTGGTCGTGGACTACCTCTTCTGGTACTCGGACAAGAGTTTGGGCGTGCTGGCCATCATGCTGGTGGCCCGGCTGCTTTCGGGCGCGGTGCTGGCCGGCTGGCTGGGCAAAACCATCGGCGACGCGCTGGAACGCGCCGGCGCGCTGGACGCCTTTGCCATCGCCCGCGACGAGCCTCCGACGCCGCAGGCCTGAGTCACACCCAGCCCAAATAGCGGGCCAGCCACTCGCCGTTGTAGAGCGCGCCCCCGGCCGCACCGCGCAGGGTGTTGTGCGAGAGGACTTCCATCTTCAGGCCCAGCACCGGGTCGGGCCGCAGCCGTCCGACCACGGTGGTCATGCCCCGGCCCGTCAGGCGATCCAGGCGCGGCTGCGGACGGTCGGGCTCGTCGCGCACCATCAGGACCGGCCGCGGCGCGGAGGGCAAAGCCGCGGTCTCGGGCGGCGCGGTGTAGGCGGCCAGCACGGACGCGGCCTCGGACGGCGACGC
>JAADEN010000064.1 GCA_013153375.1 Chloroflexota bacterium
CACACCACCCACCCCCGCTCCGCCTCCAGGGTGCGCCGCTTGGGGCCAGGGCGCGTTCATCTATACCATCGGCATGGGCGCGCAAGTTGTGGATACTTCCACCGCAGAACCCGGAGATCCACCGCCGGGAGCCGCCCTACTCCGCTACATCGCGGCGGTGGGCGACGACAACGACCCGACCACGAATCTGTGCGATCGCCCGCCCTACAACAGCAACTACGCCCTGGATTGCGGCAATTACTACTATCGCTCCAGCGGTGCGGACATCGCCGAAGTCTTCGACGAGATCGCCCGCCGCATTTTCACGCGTTTGTCGCATTAGAATGTCGCTCGGGTCGTTATTCATGGAGGACGAGTTATGAAAAAGTTATATCGGTTCTTGTGGCCTCGTTATCCCTCCGGGCAAGGTATGCTGGAATTCGCCCTGGCCCTGCCCATTGCTTTGATGCTCCTCTTTGGGACCATCGAGTACGGCCGGCTGTTCCACGCCTGGACCATCGTCAACAACGCGGCCGCGGAGGGGGCGCGTTACGCGTCTTCGGGCGAATGGAAGGAATCTTACTGTCCCGGCACCGATGACGACGGGGATGGATGGAAGTGCCTGGAAAACGGCCAACCCATCTACAGCCGCATTGACCAGGCCCGCCTGCCCTCCATCCACCAGTATGTCGAAGACCTAACCCGTTCGCTGGCCAAGGATCCCACCGCGGGTTGGAAGCAACCCAAGTTCTTCCAAATCACCGTGTGCAGCAACCGGGATGTGGACGGCGACGGCGTCTCCGACTTCGTGTACCACCCGCCCAGTGACACCAGTCCGCCGCAGTGCGCGCCGACCGAGGACGCCGGCTCTCTGCTCGCGGCTCGCGACACGCGCGTCATCGTGGCTGTGACTTACGAGTTCGAATTCATCTTGCCTTTCGTGCGCAATGTGGCCCACACCGCGACTTTGCACGCCGAGCGCGAAGGCATCCTGGAGCGCTTCCGGGTCGAACGGGCCATCGAATTGCCGCCGACCATTGCGTTGCCGTCTCAGACGCCGACCAACACCCTCACGCCGACCGCGACCTTCACGCCCACTTCGACCGCGACTTTCACGCCTACTTTCACGCCGACGCCCAGTCCTTCGCCGACCTTGACACCCACACCCACCTTCACGCCGACGCCCAGTTGCGATTTGATGGGCTTTGACTTCTTCGAGCCTCGGCGTCCCGACAATCCGCGCCTGATCGCTCGCTTCCACAACGACAACACCTTCAAAGCCTACCTCATGGATTCCCAGTTGACCTGGGACCCGAACTACTTCAGCGATGTGGGTGGCACGGTGGATTGGTTCAAATGGGCGGGCACGCGTTACTATAACGGCGATGCGGCTTCGTCCCCAGTGCGGGTATCGCCCGCCAGTCCCATCCCCATGGACGCCAATGATCGGGTCCGCTGGATCGCGCGCCTCCAAGAGAGCGACTCGTCCACCGTGGACTTCAATAAACTGGCCAACGGCGAATACACTTTGTGGCTGCAATTGGTCATCGATGTGGACAATGACGGCCCCGATACGGACAACGATCTCACCTGCGAATACACCCGCCAATGGCTTCCTATTCATGTGGAAATCATCGTGCCCGACACGGACAATTCCTATGTCATCCGCACCGGTTCGAGTAGCGAGCGCGAGCAAAGCCGTTTCGAAGCCGAAGCCTGGGATCCCCTGGTAGGAACCACCAACGGCGCGGGCATCTCGGCGCTGGAATTCCGCATTGTGTCGCCAACAGGCGCCACAATTTGGACGCACACGGAATACTCGGCCCGATACTGCACCTTTGGCGGGGATACGACTTGCGCCTACATGGGCGACAGCCTGTGGAAGCAATTCCGGTCCGTGTTTCCCAATGGGACCTACACCATCCAGGCGCGCGCCCGGCGAGCCAGCAATGGTATATGGAGCCCCTGGACCTCGCGCACCTTTATCCTGGACAAAGCCGCGCCCAGTTGCGACAACCTGGTGATCTCCCAACATCTGAGCATCGGGGATTGGGCTCAACTTTCCCTCAGGGTGCGCAACAACAACTACGGCTGGCTGGCGCCCTTCGAGTTGATGTACACCCGTTTCGACTGGCATCCGCATACGACGGGATACTATGTGGATTGGCTGCAATGGCAATACACCTACTATTGGGGCGCGCCCAACGGTGCTCCGCCTGATGCGGATTGGACGCCGTTGGAGGTGACCTCGACTCGCGACCAAAATCTGCTCTTGGCGGGCAACGGCGTGCAGAAACGCTGGCGCACGGATCTCGACGGCGGTTCGACGGTGTACGGTTCCTTCGCCGTGCTGTTGCGCTTCCAGGCCTTCGATGCGGCCGGCAATGTGATCCAGACCTGCGACATCACCGACAGTCTCGTCGCGAACACGCCGACGCCGACTTTCACGCCGAGCATTACGCCGACGCCGACGAACACTTTGACGCCGACCATCACCCCGTCGCCCACGAACACCCTCACGCCGACGCCCATCACGCCGTCGCCGACGCCGACCAATACGCTGACGCCGACGCCCACGCCGACCTTCTCGTGCGACGATCTGAACGCGGAATCCATCCTTCAAACCAACGGCATGATCCGCCTGACGGTCTCGAACGCGCACCCGACCATCAAGGTGCGCCTGAAGGATGCCCGCATCGTGTGGCCGCCACAGCCGAACCTGGAGGTGGACAACTTCCGTTGGAACGGCGGCATCTACGAGGTCCTGCACGACACGGACGGCGACGCGTACGACGACGCCACCGATGATGGCATCTTCCTGAACGCGGGCAGCACCGAGCGCTGGGAGGCCGACTTCGACCAGGGCAGCGATTCGTCGCCCTACATCTCGGGCACGGTCAAAGTCTGGCTGCACTTCGATACGCCGGACGGCGTGTGCGAGATCTACGAATCCATCGGCTTCCCGCCGCCGACGCCGACCTTCACGCCGATGCCGACGCCCACGCCGCGGCCGACGAACACACCGACGCCTTCGCCCACGCCGCAGCCCGCGACCTCCACGCCGACACCCACGCCGACTTTGCAGTGGGGTGGTGGCGGCGGATGAGGACGACACGGAGGCTCGCAAGACCATGAATTCGACGCACTCCTTGCGTTGGCTGTGGATCGCCCTGGCGATACTGGTGCTGCTCATGCTGGCAGGTCTGCTGCTGCTACGCAGTCGCCCCGTTGCGCCGACCGCTGCCACCGCCGCGGTGGTCGGCGCAACGCCCTCGCCAACGCCCAATGTGGCCTACTTCGAAGCGCCCAACCGGGCCTTCCGCATCGGCCTGCCCGAGGGCTGGACGCCCGCGGGCCGGGCCGGCCAATGGTGGCTTTTCACCCGCGCGGAACCGCGTGACGAGGGCGAACCGGACGAAGTCGGGGATCTTCCTCCCGTGACGGCTCAGGACCTGGAAGACCCCTACCTGCGCTCTCAGATGCTGGCCTCCGCGCCCGCGGCGTTGGGCCTGACCTACGGCTCCCTCGGCGATCCCGTCTATGACCCCGAGGATGCGCTCTATCGCTGGCTGGTCGAGGCTGAGTTTTGGCTGCCCTGGTCGCCCTTCGCCTCGGCCGCGGCCGCGACCGACGCCGCCGACGAGGACGCGCCTTTCGCGTGGCGCACCCGCACCGTTGGGGCCGCGGGCTATCCGGCCGCGGAGGCCGACTTCCTCTGGGACACGCCTCACGGCCCCCGGCAGGCCCGGCTGACCGTGGTCAAAGTCCACGACCAAAATTGGGTCTTTCTGGCCTACGCCTGGCCCGCCATCTGGGAGCAGGTGCAACAAGACCTGGAGCACATGCTGAACACTTTTGAGCCTGCGCCCAATCCGCCGCCCCTGGAGGCGGGAACGCCGGAATCCTGACTTCCCCCGCGGATTTCTTCCTTCGCCGCGTCACAGATGGGCGTCTGTGACGCGGCGCCGCGTTCTCGTGATACAATTCGCCGCGGCATCTCGCTTTGGAGCGCCCGCATGAACGCTTCGCTTTGGCTTTCGGCCCTTTCCATCTTCGGCCTGCGCGTGTTCGAAGTCTCGTTGGGCACGCTGCGCATGCTGATGCTCTTTCGCGGCTACCGGCTGCTCACCTGGGTGCTGAGTTTCGTGCAGTCTTTGGTCTTCGTCATCGCGGTGGGCGCGGTGCTCAAGGGCGCCAGCCACCCGGTGCAGTTTGCAGCCTATGCCGCGGGCTACGCGACGGGCACCTTGTTGGGAATGTACCTGGAAGGCCGTTTGGCGTTGGGCTACAGTTATGTGCGCATCATCAGTCCGACCCAGGGGGCGCGCATCGCCCAGGCTTTGCGCGACAAGGGCTTTGCCGTCACCGAGATCCCGGCTCGGGGCCGCACCGGCACGGTGGGCATGCTGGAAGCCGCGGTGGCGCGCAAAGATCTGTCCGAAGTCGAAGAACTGGTGCAGAGCATGGATCCCGGCGCGTTCATCACGGTGGAAGAAATTCGCTCGCCGCGGCGCGGGTACTTCCGCACCAACTCGCGGCCCTCGTAGCGCGGCATTCCACCCTCGAGTTGGCCCTTCTCGGAGGAAGTCCCCATGCGTGATTGGTTGAACAAATGGCGTCAAGGTCTGGCCCGCACCCGCAAGACCACCTTTGGCCGCCTGGCCCAGTGGCTGGGCGCGACGGAGATCTCCGACCAGACCTGGGACGACCTGGAGGCGCTGCTCATCCAGGCCGACCTGGGCGTGGATTTGACCTTGGACATCGTCGAGCAGTTGCGGGAGCGGGTGCGCCGCGAGGGCATCACCCGAACCGAAGAACTGCGCACTCTGTTGCAGGAAGTGCTGCGGGAGACGCTGCAAGAGCCGCCGCCTATCACCTACCCCGCCCGGCCCACGGTCATCCTGGTGGTGGGCGTCAACGGCAGCGGCAAGACCACCACCATCGCCAAACTGGCCCGCCGTCTGCAGCGGGAGGGCAAGCAGGTGCTCCTGGCCGCGGCGGACACCTTCCGGGCTGCGGCCATCGACCAACTCAAGGTCTGGGGGCAGCGCCTGGGCGTGCCCGTGATCGCGAACCAACCGGGCAGCGATCCGGGAGCGGTGACCTACGACGCAATTCGGTCAGCCCAGGCCCGCGGCACGGATGTCGTGCTGGTGGACACCGCGGGGCGGCTGCACACGCGCTACAACCTGATGGAAGAGTTGAAGAAAGTGCGGCGGGTGGCGGGCAAGGCCCAACCCGGCGCGCCCCACCATGTCTGGCTGGTGATGGACGCCACCACGGGCCAGAATGCGCTGCAGCAGGCCAAGGCCTTCAAAGAAGCCGTGGGCGTCACGGGCGTCATCCTGGCCAAGTTGGACTCGTCGGCCAAGGGCGGCATGGTCTTCGCGATTCAGCGCGAGTTAGGGCTCCCCATCCTGTTCGTGGGCCTGGGCGAAGGCCCCGATGACCTGGAGCCTTTTGATCCCGACGCGTTCGTTCAGGGGCTTTTGGAAGTGGATGATTCGGAAGTCGTGGCGTGAGGGGTTTATTTGGCTATACGCAATACAAGCCGTTTTTTAGGGGGAAGAATCTTCAGGCCGCGGGGCTGCCGCCCGAACGACGCGGCCCTACGGGACGAATGCCCCGATAGACCCGCGCGCCCGAGAGCAAGCGCACCAGCGTCTGAGGCGACTTGTTGAGCCAGGCGGCCATCTCGCGCGGGGTCATGGGCGCGTTGCCGTGGGCCAGCAAGAGCCGGAAGATGGATTCCACCACCGAAGTGCGCTCGCGCAAGAACTCGGGCTGCTGCGCGCAGTGCGTCATGAGCACATGCAGCAAGCCGTCCACGCGGCGCACCTCCGCGGTCTCCGGGTCCACCCAGTCGAACTGCTCCGTGGCGGCCAGGTTGGCGAACTGGGCGCGGTGCTCCTCGCACAGCAGATTGCGCAGGTAAATCCGCCAATCGCGATCGCGTTTTTGCCACCACTCAAAATCGATGTGGAAGGGCGTGTCCACCGTGGGACGGATCAGACTGCCGGGTTTGGGCGTCATGCCGCGTTCTCCTTCGTGCGTGCCGGGCCATCGCCATGCCTCAGCGGCCGCCGGTGTTCAGATGATAGTACTCACCGCCTACATGCTGGAACCAGGGCCGTGAAGCCAACAGCGCGAAAATCGGCCCCGGAGGACAGCGGCGCACCAGATTCACCGCCGCGTACAACTCCTTGGCCGAAACATGGCCCTGGGGCGTGAGTTTCGACAGTTCCCGCATGACCAGAACCAACAGGTCTTCCAAAGGAATCTTCTGTTTGCGAATGCGCTCCCAGACCGGATCCAACGCGCTGGGATCGGGCACATAAAAGGCCATCAAATCCTCGTACGCGCTGCCCACCGAGACATTCTGCGGCCGGATGTGCAAGCGCCCCTCGTCATCGACCATCACGGTGCGCAACCAAGTGCGCGTCGGGCGCTGCACCTGGGCGCGCACCAGCACCTCGCCCGGGCGACGCCCCCGCCGCACCCAAATCCGGCTCCCCGGGAAGAGGCCCTTCTCGCGATACCACTCTCCCAGGCCGTAGATGTACTTGTGCGGCCGCACCACCCAGGCCGGGAAGCCGTGCCCCGTCGCGGCATCCACCAGTTGGAAGCGGATGCGCGGGGCTTCGTACGCGGTGGGAAACAAGTGCCGCACCCGGTCCGACAGGGGCAGCGTGCCCGCGCGCCAGTGCGGATAGATGAGCACCAACTCCACCTCGTCGTCGCCGTCGGAGGGCGGCAGATACTTGGGATCCGGCGGCGGCGAGAGTTCGTCGCCCAGCCAGGCTTCCAAGGCCCGCAACTCTTCGGGCAGCACCTCGGGGTCGTAAGCCAGGGGCGTGTAGCGCAGCCACATGGGAACCTCGCGCACCTCCTCGGGCTCCATGCTGCGCAAATACCACATCACCTGCCCCGCGGGGCCGACCTCGTCGAAACGCTCGTCCTGCTGCAGGGCCCAGTCCAACGAGAAGGCGGCCAGTTTCGGGTTCACATCGCTGGGCAGATCCAGATATTTGAGGATCTCTTCGGTGGGCAGCGGCCCGCCCTCCGCCATGAACAACGCGGCCTCGGCCAGGTTCAGATTGCCCGGATGCAGTTCCACCAACAGCGCCTTGGGGAACCAGCGTCCGGCGATGTACACGAAGTCATCGCTGGCCCGCAGCGCGTCCTCGATGCGCTGCGCCACCGCCTCCTGATAGCGCGGCAAAACCGTGTTCACATCCAGCATGGGATCTTCTTCGGGCCGCGGCGGGTTGTTGAGGCGATGCTCCGGGAAATCGGCCGCGAACTCCCGCTCCGAGCCGTCTTCCAGGCGCACCCGAATCACCGAGAACGCGCCGTAGTCAGGATGGTGGCCGTCGCGGACCGCGATCACCTCGCCCTGCTTCCAGCCCAGGGCCGGAAAGAGCAAAACCCGTCCAACCTCGTAATGCTCCTTGGGCAGATACATGCCGTGGCTCTGGCGCCAGCGCTCCTCGATGCGGCGCTGTTCGCGCGCGATCCGCTCTCGGATCAAGGCTTCGGCCAACTCCGCGGGCGTCTTGGGCTCCTCGGCTTCCAGCAGATACTGGTAGAGGAACTCCAGATCGTCGTCGGTGACGGTGAGGTCTTCCCAATAAGTTTCGCTAATCGGACTGGGTGCTTGCACGATTTCGTCCCTCGCTCATTCGGAATTCGACTTTGCAACAAGGCCGAACGCGGCTATCATTATAACCGAAAAAATGCGCGCCTCGTCCCCGGTCACAAGGAGTTTCCCATGCCCTGGGTTGAAATCTACCGTTTCTACCACCCGGTCGAAGCCGAGTTGGTCAAAAGTTACCTGGAAGCCAACGGCATCGAAGCCCGCCTGTTGCAAGAAGGCGCGGCGCGAGCCATTGGCGTGTACCTGGGCCCCTTTGGCGAAATCCGCCTGTTGGTACCAGGGCACCTGCGCACCGAAGCCCAACTGCTGCTGCGGGAATTTTTGCAGCGGGCCCGCGGCGAGGCGCCGCCCGAAGACGAGGTCCCACCTCGCGGCCCGCAGCCTTTATAGCGGCGGCCGCAGCGGACAACCCACCGCCTCCAACACGCGCGCCTGCATGGCCCACATGCGTCGCCGGGCCGCGGGCTCTTCGTCGTCGTAGCCCAGCAAGTGCAGCACGCCGTGCACCGTGAGCAGCACCAGTTCGTCCTCCACCCGGTGCCCGCCCTGCCGCGCCTGCGCCGCGGCCACCGGGTAGGCGATCACCACATCGCCCAGATAGCGCGCGCCCGTCTCCAAATCCACCTCGTCGGCCGGGAAGGCCAGCACATCGGTGGGCTTATCGTAGCCCCGGTAACGCCGGTTGAGGCGTTGCACCGTTGCTGTGTCGGTGACGCGTATGGTCAAGAGGATGGGCTCCGCGGTGGCCGGGTCGTTGGCTACACGCAACGCGGTCTCCGCGGCCCGGCGCAGCGCGGCCGCGTCCAGCGTGGCCTGCCAGGGCTCGTCAATCTGTACCCACACCGGCATGAGGGGCCTCCGCCCGGGTCGTCTGGGGATCCGGCTCGGGCTCGCGCGGCCGCGCCGGACCGGCCTTGGGTTCCACTTCAGGATACTGCACCCGCTGATGGTAAGTGCCCTGCAGCACTTCCACGAACGCGTCTTCGATGACGGACAGATCTCGCAGCGTCAGAGGAGCGTCGTCCAGTTGGCCTTCGTTGAGCCGCCGCATGATCTGGTCGTGCACCAGTTCCCGCAGGGCCTCCGGCGTGGCCGGACGCTGGCTGCGGGCCCGGGCCTCACAACCGTCCGCCAGCATCAAGATGCCCGTTTCCTTGGAGCGCGGCTTGGGGCCCGGATAGCGAAAATCCTCGATGTTCACCTGCGAAGGATCCGCGGCCTGCTGGAGGGCCTGGGTGTACTGATAGCGGGTGATGGTGGTGCCGTGGTGTTCGGCGATGAAATCGTGCAGCCGCGCGGGCAGGCGATACTCGCGCGCCAAACGCAAGCCGTCCGGCACATGGCTGCGGATGATGGCCGAACTCTGCTGCGGGGTCAGGCTCGCGTGGGGGTCCGGCCCGCCCGGAGGGATGTTCTCGATGAAGTAGTGCGGCTTCTCGGCTTTGCCCACATCGTGATACAGCGCGCCCACCCGAGTCAACAGGGGATCCGCGCCGACCCGCTCCGCGGCCTGCTCGGCCATGTTGGCCACCAACAGGCTGTGTTGGTAGGTGCCCGGCGCGCGGCGCAACAAATGCTGCAACAGCGGATGATCAGGGCGGGCCAGATCCAGCAGGTGCTGGGGCGTGATGCGGCCCAGCAAGGGCGCCAGGGTGTATTGCAACAGCAGGGCCGCGCTGGCGGACAGCCCCGCGTTGGCCACCGCGGCCAGGGCCAAAGTCGCCAATCCCAGCCAGTCGGTGCGGGGATCGGGCAGGCGGAAGGCCAGCACCGCGAGCACCAGGGACAGCGCCATGAGCGCGCCGGCCTGGGCAAAGGACGACAAGCGCCCCCCGCGGCGGCGCAGCCACAGGGCCGCGGGCCAGGGCGCCAGGCCGTAGAACACGGCCAGTTCCAGGGCCCGCGGCAGGTCGTACACTACCAAGACCGTCAAAGTGGCCGAGAGCAGCATGGTCGTGGCCGAATCCCAAAACAGAGCCAGCACCAGCGCGTACAACCCCAACGGGAAGAGGTACGGCAGCACCACATGGCCGGGCAACAGACTGCGGGCCGCGGCCAGGATGAGCACATGGCCGCCCAGGGCCAAGGCTTTGGCCCGCCCACCGGGCAAGACGGGCCGACGCCGCTTCCAGAAGATGGCCGTGACCAGGGCCAGCAGCGCGACCAGCAGGCTGTAGGCGGCGATCACCAAACCGCGGCGCTGGGGCGCGAGCATGCCGAAGTGCTCCAGGGCCTCCAGGTCGGCCTCGTCGAGCACTTTGCCCCGCGGCACCACGATCTCGCCGCGCCGAAAGGCGCGCACCACGGGCTGCACGCTGCGCCGGGCCTCCTCCTGGGCCTCGGCCGTGCGCTGAGGGTTGTAGAGCACATTGGGCGCCACGAAAGCCGCGGCCAACTTCTCGACCAAACGGGCCTGGATGGGAGTGAGGTCGAAACTCACGCGCGCGGACACGGCCCGCCGGGCCTCGTCCACCCGATCTTCTCGGATGGGCGCCTGCATGACCTCGATCAAAACCCGCTGCGCCTCACGCTTGACCCGATTCCAGGCCTCGTCGTCCAGGTTGAGGATCTGCCGCGCCTCGTCGGGCGAAAGGTTCACCTCCTTCAGGCGCAGCAAATCGAGGACTTTCTCTTCCGGCGTGGCGTAGGGGTCATTGCGCACCGCGTCGATGTAACGCAGCGCGGCCTGCAGGCGCTCCAGTTGCCGCCGCGCGATGGCCGGATCCAGCGGATCGTACACCTTGCCCACGGCCCGCGCGGCTTCCTCCCGGGCCCGCTCGGTGAGCACCTGGCTGGGGTATTGGACGGAGTACGGCGCGAGGATGTCCGTCGCGGCCACATCGCCGACCTGCCAGGTGGCCGGACGCAGCCGGGGGCTGGTGAGCAGCAACACGCCCAGGACGGCCAGCCACCACAGCGGGAACCACAGCCCCCGGGCCCACACGCGCCAACGAGAAGGGGTGGACATGATTTACGCGGCCGCGCCTCCTCCCGCGAGCAAACGCCGCACCACCTGACTGGCCTGCTGCCCCGTGGCCCGGCCCTGCAAACGGGGCATGAGGGCCTTCATGACCTTGCCCATGTCGCGCGGGCTTTGCGCGCCCACCTCCGCGATGACCTCCCGGGCCAGGGCTTCCAGTTCGGCCTCGCTCAGGGGTTGCGGCAGAAAAGCCTCGAGCACCCGAATGACCTCTTGCGTGCGGGCGATGAGATCGTCCCGGCCGGCCTGCTGCGCGGCCTCCAGGGTCTCGCGGCGCATCTTGACCTGCTTCTGCAGCACCGTGAGCACCTCGGCCTCGCTCAAGGGCCGTTGCTTTTCCACCTCGGCCATTTTGATCTCGGCCAGGGCCGTGCGCAGCGTCTCCTTGCGCAGCGTGTCCTTGGCCCGCAACGCGTCCTTCAACGCCTGCTCCAAACGCGCTTTCGTGTCCATCGCTTGCTCCTTGGGCCCCCGCTCCCCGCTTTCCGCTCCCCTGCTCCCTACTCTCTCCGCTTCCCACTCTCCACTACCTACTCCCCACTACATTATAACCGTCCCCCCGCCGTCCAGCGCGTCCAGTACGGGATGCGCCACCCGGCCGTCCGCGATGATCACCCGGCCCACCCCGCCCGCCAGGGCTTCCTGCGCGGCCAGCACCTTCTTCTTCATGCGCCCCTGCGCGTAGTCCATGGCCTGCTCCAGCCGGGCCCGGGGCAGGCGCGGAATGAGGCTGCTCTCGTCGGGGAAGCGTTCCAGCAGGCCGGGCGCGGCGGTCAGCAGCAGCAGGGTTTCCGCGTCCAGCGCGGCCGCGATCATGGCCGCGGCCCGGTCCGCGTCCACATTCAGGGCCTCGCCCTGCTCGCTCACGGCCAGAGGCGCGACCACGGGCAGATAGCCCTGGGCCAGCAGCGTGTGCAGCAGGTCCGCGTTCACGGCCTGGATCTTGCCCGTGTAGTCGCCCCGCAAGATCTTGCGCTTGCCGTTCTCCACGATGCGGATGGAACCCTTGCGTTTGGCCTGCAGCAGGCGTCCGTCCAGGCCGCTCAGGCCCAGCGCGTTGAGCCCCAGGCGTTGCAGTTGCTCCACCAGCAGGCCGTTGACCTTGCCCCGCACGGCCATGAGGAAGATTTCCAGCGTGCGGCGGTCGGTGTAGCGGCTGGTGAAGCCCGAAGGCGAGGTCACGAAGCGGGGCGGATAGCCCAGAGCCTCGCCCAGCGCGTTGGCCTCGGCCGAGCCGCCGTGCACCAGCACCAGCCGCAACTCGGGCCGGGTCTGGCGCAAGTGGGCCACATCCTGGGCAATGGCGTCGAACTGCACCCCTTCCGTGCCGCCGAGTTTGATGACGACCGTGGACATAGCGCGCTCCTGTAGCCCGTGGGCGGAATGAAAGGAAGCGGGCACCGCGGGCCCGGCTCTGCGGTGCGCCCGGCGCCCCATTGTACCATTGCGCGCCAAATCGTGGTAGCATTGGGGCGTTGCCGGGTGCGCGGAAACCATGTAGATGGTCGCTCGGAGGCAAACCCCTCCCATCCCCCGCGGCGGGCTG